>CAYVFK010000005.1:0-26387 GCA_964450925.1 uncultured Hyphomicrobiaceae bacterium
GCCGAGCACGAAGGTGCGGCCCATCTCGCGCATCGCCTGCTCAACGGCGGTGCGCACGACCGGCTCGCCAAGGCGGCGGACCAGCCCGCGCAGCACGCCCGCCAGCCCCTCATCGCGGTCTTCGACGACCTGCCCGGTCATCATCAGCGCCCATGTGGAGGCGTTGACCAGCGTGGAGCTGGAACGGTTCAGATGCGCGGACCACTCGCCGCCGGCCACCTTGTCGCGAATGAGCGCGTCGATTGTACGGTCATCAGGCACGCGCAGCACGGCTTCAGCGAGGCACATCAGCGCGATGCCTTCGCGCGTGCTCAGGCCGTATTCGCCGAGGAATTGCTCCATCATGCTGGGCCGCGACTCGGTGCGGATGCGCCGCACGAGATCGGCGGCATTCGCGGTGATGCGCCCGCGCTGATCCGGCGACAGACCGGCGGCTTGGACGAGATCGGGCACCAGCGCGGATTCGTCCGCGCGGATGGAACCGCGGATGCGCTGGCGCAAAGCGGCTAACGGGTCGGGGCGTGGTTGCGGCGTGGTCATGCACCCAAGGCTAGCATATCAGCGCGTGCGGACAAGCATTCGCGCCGCGCTATCCGCCAATCCGCAGCGGACCACAGCGACTTCAGACGGTTGCGTGACGTTTCACCGTGCCTTGTCCGGCGAGATAGGTGTCAAAGGCGGCGGCGACCACGCGGGCGAGCGCACGGCCCTGCGCGGTCACATAGACTTGCGTGCCATCAAGACGGGCCAGGCCGTCCGCTTCCAGCGGGCGCAGGCGGGCGAGATCATCGGCGAAATCCTCATGGGACAGGCCGAAGCGCAGCGCGATCGCCTCAAGGTCCACCGCGAAATCGCACATCAGCCGCTCGATCACGGCGCGCCGCCAGATGTCTTCTGCGCTCAAGGCCAGCCCCTTGGCGACCGGCAGCGCCCCGGCGTCGATGGCGCGCAGGTAGTCGTTGGTCTGCACGACGTTTTGGGCGTAGCCTTGGGGTAGCGCCGAGATCGAGCTTGCGCCCAGCCCGATCAGGGCATCTGCCTGGTCGGTCGTGTAGCCCTGGAAATTGCGGCGCAGCCGGCCGTTCCGGGCCGCGACTGCGAGGCTGTCATCAGGCTGTGCGAAATGGTCAAAACCAATGGCCTCATAGCCCAATGCCTCAAGTTGCTCGCCGGCCTGCGCGGCCATTTCAAAGCGGGTCTCGCTTGTGGGAAGCGCGTTCTCGTCAATCTTGCGCTGGTTCTTGGCCATCCACGGCACATGCGCGTAGCCGAACACCGCGATGCGCGCCGGATCGAGTGTTACGGCCTGCGTGACCGTATCCGCGAGCATCTCCGGCGTCTGGTGCGGCAAGCCATACATCAGGTCGAAATTGAGCGCCTCGATGCCGCGTGGGCGCAGCCAGCCGCAGACCTGGGCGACGGTCTCGAATGGCTGAACCCGGTTGATCGCCGCCTGTACGCCGGGATGGAACTCCTGAACGCCGAGGCTCGCGCGGTTGCAGCCCATCGCCGCCAGCGCATCAGCGGTTTCTTCGTCAAGCGTGCGCGGGTCGATCTCGACGGCGATTTCCGCGTCCTCCGCCACATCGAAGCGCGCGCGGATGGCGCTATCGACACGTGCGAAATCCCTGGGCGACAGGGTGGTCGGTGTGCCGCCGCCCCAGTGGATATGCGTCAGCGTCTGTCGATCGCCGAGCGCGTCTGCGCGCATGTGAATTTCGCGGATCAGGCGTTCGACATAGGCCGCGACCGGGTCATACCGCGCGATCAGGCGCATGTTGCAGCCGCAATACCAGCACATACGCGCACAAAACGGGATATGCAGATAAAGAGAAACGCTCGAGCCTGGTGAGAGGTCCGCAAGCCACGCGCCCACTTGCAGCGCACCAATCTCGGTCGAGAAGTGCGGCGCTGTCGGGTAGCTGGTGTAGCGCGGCACGCGCGCGCCGAGGTGTTTGCGGACGGCCTCTCTCATCAGTCACTCCTTATCTAATGCTGAGGTCATTCAACCTAACTTGACACCCTGACGCGTTGATCTGGATCAAATGGCGTTTGTGAACATTTCGCAGCGCCCCAGCGTGATCCATCTGGTCGCAGGCCGCGTTGTTAGGGCGTCGCTCGTTAACTTTTTAAATGCGCGCCGGGCGGCAACTGCTTGGCGCGTGATGCGTTCACCTCGTGAAAGGAGACGACCCATGCGTAAGCTTCTTATTGGCGCAGTCGCCGCACTTGCCATTGGCGCATCTGCGCCCGCGAAAGCTGCGAATATCGTTGAAACGGCACAGCAGGCCGGCCAATTCGAGACCCTGATCGCAGCTGCCCAGGCTGCCGGGCTTGCCGGAGCGCTGGCCGAGGGCGAGAACCTGACAGTCTTCGCTCCGACCGATGCGGCTTTTGACGCGCTGCCAGCTGGCACAGTCGAAGACCTCTTGAAGCCGGAGAACAAGGACCAGCTTGCCGCGATCCTGTCTTATCATGTGCTGCCGCGCAGGCTCGCCTCCAACATGCTGCCGGGCCGGCGGATTCACGTATCGACCATCAAGCAGGGCGGCGACACTCAGTTGGCCGTTGAAAAATCGGCTCGCACCCAGGCGGTAACCGTCGATGGTGCGAACGTTGTGCAGGCTGATATCGAAGCAGATAACGGCATTATCCACGTAATCGACCAGGTGTTGCTCCCGTCGAACTGATGCGTGCTCATGCCGCGGTCTACACAGGCGCGGTATCGCCGTGTTTTTTGGCCGGCTCTTTCTGACTTTGATGGCCAACGCGCCGCGCGGCGTCCTCAACACGCTGCGCGGCGTCCTCAAGCGTTGTGTATTCGGGCACAACCAGCCCCGCCGAGATGATCAATTTCGCAGCTTCTTCGACGCTCATGTCTAGCACCTTGACATCGCGCTCCGGCACAAACAGCAAGAAGCCTGAGGTCGGGTTCGGCGTTGTTGGCAGAAACACGCTGATGAGTTGATCCCCGCCGTGCCGCGCCTGGATTTCTCCGCGCGTTTCGGTCGATATGAAAATGATCGAGTAAAGGCCTCTGCGCGGATATTCGATCAGGCCAACGCGCTGGAAACTGCTGCCGCTCTTGGAAAGCACCGTCTCGAAGATCTGCTTCAGCGCACCGTAGACATTGCGCACGATTGGCATGCGCCCCAGCATCAGTTCGCCATAGCCGAACAGCGTGCGGCCAAACAGGTTGGCCGTCAGTGCGCCGATCAGCATCAGCCCGATGATCGCGACGATCAACCCGATGCCAGGGATATCTGGCAGTGAAGAGAGCGGAAACGGGACCTCAAACGGCAGGTTGCGCTCGATATCGGCCAGATCGGGCAGCAGCGGCTTAATCCAAGCGTCGATCAGCCCGACGAACCACCAAACGATGTAAATTGTGATGCTGACCGGGCCAACGATGATAAGGCCGGTGAAGAGATAGTTGCGCAGTCGGGTGCCGATGTGATGGCTATCGCCGTTTTTGCGTCTGGCGAACAGTCTGGCGAAGCTCGCGCGGCGTCGGCGCGGCCGCTCGGGTCCATCGTCAGAAGGGGGCTGCTGCTTTGTATCTTCCATAGGCCTTCACTCATGCACACCGGACTTCCGGCGGCAACGTAAACATATTTCGTTAGAATATCAGAAAAAGCAGCATACCGCAGACATGCGGGTCTGGCGGGGATGTAGGCAACGGATGTGCGTCGTTTCAGCGGCTAGAGACGACGAGGCAGTCCACACCGCGCGCCTTGAAACTTTCGCACAGGCTGCTGGCCGTATCGCGCGACGGCTTTGGCCCGACAACAATGCGGAAATAGGTGTTGCCGGCGTCTGTGTCAGTGCGCTGGATGCTGGGCGTCTGGCCCTGCAAGGCATCGCCGAGCAACCGGGAGAGCCTGCGCACCTCGGATTCCGCACCTTCGCGCGTGCCGACCGAGGCGAGTTGCACCCGAAAAATTCGGCCATCGCTGGCGGCGCGGGCACGGGCGGCTGTCGCATCGGTCGTGCTGGCCGTCCAGCCGGATACCGCGGCGGTTTCCGTCTCGCGGGGCGGCGTCGTTTCCTGGGTATCCGAGCCACCGAACAGGTTGCTGAAGAACGAGCCGATGCTGCTGGTTTGTTCCGGCTCGGCGCGTGCTGCCTCGACTTCCGTCTGCCATGCCGTCGTAGGTTGTTCGCGCGCGGGCTGCTGTTGTGGCTGGACCGATGCAACGGGTTGCGGCGCAGATTCGGGTTGCGGCGCGGACTGGGGCTGCGGCGCGGGCGCATCATCGCTGGTTGACGTCGGGATAGAGGTCGGGATGCTCGCAGTCTCCGTAGGATCGGATGCCTCCGCCGTTGCGGGCGCGACGTCTTGTTCTGCCAACCCTAACTCCGCCAGCGCAGCCTGACGTCCGGCGACGGCATCCTTGCGCTGGCTCGGATTCAGGCCTTGCAGCCACAACGCGGCATTGAAATCCGACAGCGCCTGGGCCGGACGCCCAGCCTTAGCGTAAGCCTGGCCGCGCAGCAGCAGCGTCATGCTCGCGGTCGCCGCGTCTTCCGGCGTTTCTTCAAGCAGGGCATTCAGTTGCTCGACCGCACTGGCGGTCTCGTCATTCTGAATGAGCTTGTAGGTCTCGGAAAGCTTGCGCAGGTTCTCCTGCGACTGCGCAGCAGCAAAATCGTGAGGCTGCCCAGCCAGCGCGACCGCGCAGCAGAGCGCGGCGATTGCAGCGTATGGTTTCGTCAAGCGCATGAGGCTCCGACCTGAAAAGTGCTCGGCCGTTGACGGGGGCCCAGTTGTTGGCCGCCCGCAACGATTTGATCGTTTGTCAGCTAGTCAGAGCAGGAAGGCAAGACTGTGACCGGATTCCCACAGGCTCATTCCACAGTTACAGGCCCGTTCCCTAGCTACACACTTATTCGACAGTCACAGATTTGGCCAGATTGCGCGGCTGGTCGACATCCGTGCCGCGCCATACGGCCGTGTGATAGGCCAGAAGCTGGACGGGCAGCGCATAGAGGATTGGTGAAACGAACTCATGAACATCCGGCAGCCGGCAATCCGCCATGACCGCGCAGTCCGGCGCGGTGCCCGATTCGCCAGTCAGCAGGACGATCTTGCCGCCGCGCGCAGCGACCTCCTGCATGTTGGACACCGTCTTTTCATGAGCGCGTCCTGGCGGGGCGATGACCACCACCGGGACGCTCTCGTCGATCAGCGCGATGGCGCCGTGCTTGAGCTCGCCCGCCGCAAAGCCCTCGGCGTGGATATAGGAGATTTCCTTCAGCTTGAGCGCGCCTTCCAGCGCCAGCGGATAATTCGCTCCGCGCCCCAGATAGAGCATGTCCTGCGCGTGGGAAAGCTGATGGGCGATATCCACGAAGCGCTGCTCGTCGCGCAGCACCCGGCTCATCAGGCGTGGCAATTCGATCAGCGCGCCGACCAGTTCGCGTTCAAGCGCGTCATCGACATGCCCGCGCGCCTTGCCCGCCGCTATCGCCAGGCAGGCCAGCACCGCAAGCTGGCAGGTAAACGCCTTTGTCGAGGCCACGCCGATTTCCGGCCCGGCAAGCGTTGGCAGCACGACATCTGACGCCCGCGCGATGGAGGATTGCTGCACGTTCACAACGGCCGCGATGTGCTGGCCCCGGCTCCGGCAATATGACAGACCGGCCAGCGTGTCCGCGGTCTCGCCAGACTGGCTTATGAAGATCGCCAGACCGTTTTCCGGCAACGGCGCTTCGCGGTAGCGAAATTCCGATGCCACGTCGATCTCGACCGGAAGCCGGGCATACTGCTCGAACCAGTATTTCGCGACCAGTCCCGCGTAATAGGCCGTGCCACAACCGCAGAGTGTGACGCGCTCAAGCGCGCTCAGATCGACGTCGAGTGCGGGGATATCCACGCGGCGCTCGGCAAGGTCGGCATAATGCGCGATGGTGTGCGCGAGAACCTCGGGCTGCTCATGGATTTCCTTGGCCATAAAGTGGCGGTAGTTGCCCTTGTCGACTAGCAACGCCGAGGCGACGCCTTTTTGGCGCGTCCGCTCCACCGGTGCGCCCTGATCATCATAGATGTGTGCGCCCGCGCGCGTCATCACAGCAACGTCGCCCTCCTCGAGATAGGTGATCTCGGTGGTCAGCGGCGCAAGTGCGATGGCGTCCGAGCCCAGATACATCTCCCCGTCGCCATGGCCGAGCGCGAGTGGGCTGCCCTTGCGCGCGGCGATCATCAGGTCGTCATGCCCCGCGAAAATGATGGCCAACGCGAATGCGCCCTCCAGTTGGCGCAGAACAGCCGTGGTCGCGGCTTCAGGGCCTTGACCTCTGGCGATTTCGCGCGCGAGCAGATGAGCGATCACCTCGCTGTCGGTCTGGCTGTCGAATACGACGCCGTCGTTCTGCAGTTCGGCGCGCAGGACGGCGAAATTCTCGATGATCCCATTATGCACAAGCGAGACCGGGCCGGAGACATGCGGGTGCGCGTTTTCCTCGGTCGGCGCGCCGTGGGTCGCCCATCGCGTGTGACCGATGCCTGCGTTGCCGGCTAGCGGCTGGCTAGCGAGCACGGTTTGCAGCGCATCGAGCTTGCCGGGCGCGCGCCGCCGGTCAATGCGCCCGTTTTCGACCGTCGCGATGCCCGCTGAGTCGTAGCCGCGATATTCCAGCCGGCGCAGCGCCGCCAGCAGTGGATCGGCGACCGGCGCAGCACCCAGAATTCCTACGATTCCGCACATAAACAGGTCCCTCCAAGCGTCTGGTTAACCGCGCAGCACGACGCAACGCCGTCGATTGCTCATCGACAGTTAACGCCGCCACTTTGAAAATTTCTTAGAATTGACCCGAGGATTATAGGCATTGCCGTTTCGTGCCAAATCAAGCCGCGTTACAGCCCGTTTCAGAACGGCTCAGCCTTTGTCGCGCCCACGTCGCGCGGCCATCCGGTCGGCCCAATCCTTGCGCTCTTCCTGCTTCGGACGGCTGATGCCCAGCGCGCCGGGGCTGATATCCTTGGTGATGACGCTGCCCGAGCCGACATAGGCGCGCGCGCCGATCCTGACCGGAGCGACCAGCGCGGTGTTTGAGCCGATGAACGCGCCTGCGCCGATTTCGGTGAGGTGCTTGTCGAAGCCGTCGTAGTTGCAGGTGATGGTGCCCGCGCCGATATTCGCGCCTGCGCCGACATGTGCGTCGCCGACATAGCTGAGGTGGTTGACCTTCGCGCCGTCGGCAATTTGCGCCTTCTTGACCTCGACGAAATTGCCGATCTTGACCTTTTGACCAAGTTCCGCGCCGGGACGCAGCCGCGCGAACGGACCGATGGTTGTGCCGGGGCCAATCAACGCACCTTCGATGTGGGAAAACCCGTTGATGCGTGCACCATCGCCGACGCGTACGCCGGGACCGAAGATGACGTTGGGTTCCACGATCACGTCCTGGCCGAGCGCGGTGTCATGGCTGAACGTAACCGCTTCAGGAGCGACAAGTGTGGCGCCGCTGGCCAATGCGCGTGCGCGCAGCCGGTCTTGCATCCGCGCTTCGGCGCCTGCGAGTTGCGCCCGGTCATTCACCCCGAGCACATCCGCCTCCTCGCCCATGCTCACGGCGATGGCGTGCTCGTGCCCATACGCGGCGGCGACCGCGTCGGTCAGGTAGTATTCCCTTTTAGCATTGTCGTTGCCGATCTGCGGGAGCACCTCGCGCAGCACGTCGGCGCGAAACGCCATGACACCGGAATTGCATTGGCGGATCACACGCTCGTCGGCGCTGGCATCCTTTTCTTCGCGAATGCCGAACAGCGCGCCCTCGTCGTCGCGCAGCAAACGGCCATAGCCGGTCGGATCGCTCGCCTCGAAGCCGAGCACGGCCATATCAGCGCCATCGCCAAGCGTCGCGCGCAGCGCCTGCAGCGCCTCTGGCCGGATCAACGGCGTATCGCCGTAAAGGACGATCACATCGCCATCAAGATCCGCGAAAGCCGCGTGCGCCGCGTCAACCGCATGCGCTGTGCCCAGCTGTTCCTCCTGAACGAACACCCGCGCCTCCTGGTCGTCCGCCAGAACCGCCTCGCGAACCTGATCGCCGCCGACCCCGATAACGACAGCGATGTTGTCCGCGCCTGCTGCGCGGGCCGCCTCCAGCACATGCCCAACCATCGGCCGGCGCGCGACTTCATGCAGCACCTTTGGCGTGCGTGATTTCATGCGCGTGCCCTGTCCGGCGGCGAGGATGATGGCGAGCAAGGGGCGGGTGGTCATGTCTGCAGTCCCTCTCGGTCTTTACGTGACCTGTTACGACTCGATTGCGCGTATTGCAAGTTGCAGACGGAAAGATGACACGCAAGGCTGAAAAGACTATCACCCGGGTATGATGGAACTCGCAAAGGGAAGCGAAGCTGTGCCCTGGCGCGCTTGCGTTCTCACACTCTATCCGCAGATGTTTCCCGGCCCGCTTGGCGAGAGCCTGTCGGGGCGCGCGCTCCAGGAAGGCTTGTGGGCGGTGGATGCGGTCAATATCCGCGATTTTGCCACGGACAGACATGCATCGGTTGATGACAAGCCGGCGGGCGGTGGCCCGGGCATGGTCATGCGTGCGGACGTGCTCGGCGCGACGATTGATTCAGCGCGGACGCTGCACCCCGCGCTGCCGCTGATTTACCTTTCGCCGCGTGGACAGCCACTGACGCAAACGCGGGTGCGGGACTTGAGCGCTGGGCCGGGTGCGATGCTCTTGTGCGGGCGCTTCGAGGGCGTGGACCAGCGCGTTCTTGATGCGCGCGGAGCGGAGGAAATCTCGATCGGGGATTACATCCTTTCAGGGGGCGAGTTGCCGGCGATGGTGCTGATCGACGCCTGTGTGCGGCTGTTGCCCGGTGTCATCGGCGAGCGCGCGTCGCTGGCCGAGGAGAGCTTCGAGACCGGCTTTCTCGAATATCCGCACTACACCCGCCCGCGCGTCTGGGAGGGGCGCGAAATCCCCGAAGTGCTGTTATCTGGCGATCATGCGCGGGTCGCGCGCTGGCGCCGCGAACAGGCGCTGGCGTTGACGCGGGCGCGCCGGCCCGATCTGTTACCCGATGACGCTTAGGCGGCGCGATGGCCTGAGGATTACTGGCACGGTGTGCATCCATTAACCCTCCGTGCGGTTTCCGGTCAATTTTGTCTCAAAATGACGCTACCGTGTATCGAGACGGGTCGCGATCTGGGCGACCACGGCCACAAATTGATTGCCCGCTGATCGAAGGGGACGCAGATGTTTCGCGTACTGAGCGTGTTAATGGCCGCAGCGGCGTTGCTCATCGGCGTGCAAGCTGCCTCGGCGCAATATTACGGGCCAGTCGATTATTACGATGCCCCGCCGCGCGGTTATGATTATGAGGACCGTTACGATCGGTACGGCCCGCCGCCGTATTATGACGAGCTCGACGACCGTGCTGGGCCGGATCGCTATGAGGAAAGTCCGCCGTTCCTGAGCGAGCGCTATTACCCTGACCGGCCACCCTATGGTGCGGGTTACGGCTACGGCGCGCCGCGCTACTATGAAGACGACCCGCGCTACGGCGATGAGTATTACCTCGATGAGGACCTGCCGCCCCGTCCTGCATACCGCGATGAACGCGCGCGCGAGACCCTGTCGTCGGGCGACGAGTCCGGTACGCCCCCGCAGCGCCGCGGCTTCGACCCCCGCCGGCCGCATCTCGGCGACGGCACCGACGCGCCATCCGCGCAATTCTATGCCCGGCGGCCGCGAAGCTGCGGCGAATTTTACTACTGGGACGGCCGGGCCTGTGTCGATGCGCGGAAGTATCCGCCCTATGTCGGCCCAAGACCCTGACCGGAAGCGTTGGCGCGCCCTCACCGCTTTCATCGGAAATGACCTAGGCAGGACTTTTGTGCTTTTCGGGTTCTTTGCGCCTAAATATACCATGGCGGTTCGGGTTCTTTAGGCGAGTGGCGTGAGATGCGCGTGATCCTTTCGTTTCTCGGTGGCGCGGTGGTCGGCACCGGCTTCGGCGTTGCTTTAGGCTTTTTCCTTTTTCCTTACATCTTTCCGCCGCCGCCGGCCGCTGAACAATTGGCCGCTCAAGACCGCACTCAGGTCGTCGCGCGCGGCACCTTCATTCATGCCGACCCCAGCGACCCGATTCATTGGGGCGAAGGCGAGGTCACGGTTTACGAAGGCACGGTGTTCCTTGAGCCGAGCTTCAAGGTCGGGCCGGGGCCGAAATACCATGTCTATCTGGTGCCCAAGGGGAATATCCGCTCATCCGGCGATGTAACCGGCACGATGTTTGTCGATCTCGGCCAGCTTCGCAGTTTTGAGGGCAGTCAGCGATACCCGATCCCTGAAGGCGTCAACCTGCAGGATTATCCCAGCGTCGTGATCTGGTGCGAACAGTTCGACGTGTTGATCTCCCCGGCTGATCTCGACTTCGCCGCCTCCTGAATGCAGATGACTCCGACCCCCATTTGCTTGTATGGGGGAGGGGATTCGCTGGGCGAATGCATGGCGAGCCATGCGCATACAGGAGCGATCCGGGATGAAATACCTGCTGACGATATTTGCCGCGCTTTGCTTGACCGGCGCGGCTTGGGCTGGCGAGACGGTGACCTACGAGGTCGATGGCGCAGCCTATGAGGGTTACCACGCCGACGCGGGCGAAGACGCCGCGGGGCTCGTGCTCATCATCCATGACTGGGACGGGCTTACCGATTACGAGCGCAAGCGCGCCGACATGCTCGCGGAAATGGGCTATGACGCCTTCGCAGTCGATCTTTACGGCGAGGGGAACCGGCCGGTTGAGACCGGCGCGAAGAAGGCCGAGACCGAAAAACTCTACAACGACCGTGAGGCGATGCGCACGTTGATCCTCGCCGGGCTGGACGAGGCGCGGCGGCTGGGCGGCGGCGAGGCGGTCGTGATGGGCTACTGCTTCGGCGGGGCGGCCACGCTGGAACTGGCGCGCTCAGGCCAGGCGGAGAATGTCGTTGGTTATGCAAGCTTCCACGGCGGGCTATCCACGCCGGAGGGGCAGAGCTATTCCGCGGATACCCCGCCGATCCTCGTTCTGCATGGCGGCGCGGACCGGCTCATCTCGATGGACGAGGTCGCTGGATTGTCGCGCGAACTTGAAGCGGCTGGCGTGCCTTACGAGATCGAGGTTTATTCGGGGGCGCGGCATGCCTTCACGGTGTTCGGCTCCGACCGCTACCAGGCGCGCGCTGACGAGAAGTCGTGGGATGCCTTCAAAGAGCTTCTGACCAACACCCTAGCCGGATCATAACGGCCATCCTGGCAGGAGCACGGCGGCGGCGCCGATAGTGACAGAGAACGACAATGACGACCGCTGCGACCACGCGTCCCGAAACCACCGCCTCCGCAGCCCTCAAGATCTGGGCGCTCCTTCTGGGTATGGGCGCGATGCTGGCGGGCAACGGCCTACAAAGCAGCCTGTTGGGCCTTCGCGCCGAATCCGAAGGCTTTGGCGGCGGGGTCACCGGCCTAATGATGTCGGGCTTCTACGTTGGCTTTCTCGCAGGCTCGTTGCTGACGCCGGTGTTGCTGCGCAATGTTGGTCACGTCCGGACATTTGGCGCGCTTGCCTCCCTCGCCTCCATCGCCATCCTCATCCATAGTCTCTACGTCGATCCCATCGTCTGGACAGCGATGCGCTTTCTGACCGGGCTGAGCTTCGCCGGTCTGTATGTGGTTACGGAAAGCTGGCTGAACCACACGGTGCCGAATGCGCTGCGTGGCAGCATCCTCGCGCTTTACTGGGTCATCGGCTATCTGGGGCTGGCAGCCGGGCAGTTGCTGCTGAATGCCGCGCCGCCGGAGACTTCAGCGCTGTTCATCCTATGCTCCATCGTCATCTCGTTCGCGCTGGTGCCGATCCTGCTGACCGCGACGCCTCAGCCGGATGTCTCAACGCCGCAGTCTGTCGGTGTGCTCTTCCTGGTGCGCAAAGCGCCGCTGGGCGCGATTGGCTGCTTCGCAACCGGGATCGGTCAGGGCGTAATCCTCGGCATGGCCCCGGTCTATGCGAGCAGGCTTGGGCTATCGGTCGCGGAGGTATCAATCTTCATGATCGCGCTGGTGATGGGCGGGGTCGTGTTGCAGTGGCCGCTGGGCAAGCTGTCCGATATCTTCGATCGACGAAAGGTGATCCTCGTGATCGCCATTACGGCCGCGTTCGCATCGTTATTGGTCCAGGCAGTCGCCGGACTGTCTTTTGCGGCGCTGCTGCTGGCCTGCGCTTTGATGGGCGGGCTGGTGCTCAGTCTCTATCCAATCTTCCTCGCCTACACCAATGACTGGCTTGAGCCGAACCAGATGGTGGGGGCCAGCGGGACGCTCGTATTGCTGTTCGGCGCCGGTGCGATCTTGGGGCCATCCGGCGCGGGCTTCCTGATGAGTTTGTATGGGCCAGAAGGGTTTGCGGCGTATCTCGCGCTCGTCCATCTTGGGATCGCCGGGTTTACCATCTATCGAATGACGCGGCGTGCAGCGCCCGAGGACCAGGGCGATTACGTGCTCGGCCCGTCCCAGCCCGCCCCGGCAACCACATTGTGGGCCGAAGAACTCGCGGAAGGGGATAGCAGCCAGGAGGAGCCTAGCGCGCACGAGGCCAACTCGCCGCTTAACTGAAAGCAGATCTGCGGGGTCCAAAACCCATCGACAAGCGCTTGAAAGTGTTTTATCACCCCTGGCAACTTCCCATGCATGTGGCGAGATAGCAGCTGGCGGCAGCGTTTTACGCGCGGCCTGCTCCAGAAGGGTTTGGACCATGAATATAATTGAAGAAATCGAGCGGGAGCAGGTCGCCGCGATCGAGCAGAAGCGCCGCATCCCGCCATTTCAGCCGGGTGACACGGTGCGCGTGAACGTGCGCGTGGTTGAAGGGAACCGCGAGCGCGTTCAGGCTTACGAGGGCGTGTGCATCGCGCGCAGCGGCCAAGGCTTGCAGGAAAGCTTCACGGTGCGCAAGATTTCCTATGGCGAGGGCGTGGAGCGCGTGTTCCCGATCTATTCCCCGCTGATCGAGGGCATTGAGGTTGTCCGCCGCGGCAAGGTGCGCCGGGCGAAGCTTTATTATCTGCGCGGCTTGCGTGGAAAGGCGGCGCGCATCCCCGAACGGCGCGATGCGCGGGTGCGCACAGCTGGCGGCGCCAAGCCGTTTAAAGGCTTCAAGAAGCCCAAGGGCACGCCCGACGATCTCACCCGCATCTCCGGCATCACCAGCGACGTGCAGGCGCAACTGCGCAAGCTCGGCGTCATCCAGTACGGCCAGATTGCAGCTCTCTCTGATGACGATATCGCCAAGGTGGACGACGCGCTTGGACTTGGCGGCCAGATCGAGCGCGACGATTGGGCCGGGCAGGCGCGCGAGTTGATGGCCGAGGCGACGCTCGACGAGGTGCCGGCTGTCGAAGAGGAAGCGACTGGCGAGGAGCCTGAAGGCGAGCAGGCGAAATCATAACCGGCCTGACACCCGCCGTTGGCTTTAGCGAAAGAAATGCCGATATAGGTTGGAAATCGGGGCAAGGACCGCAGGAGTTGGAGATGGCGAATACCGGCGGGAAAACGCTGTATGACAAGATCTGGGACGACCACCTCGTGGATACGCAGGAGGACGGCACGTCGCTGATCTATATTGACCGCCATCTTATCCACGAAGTCACCAGCCCGCAGGCCTTCGAGGGGCTTCGCCTTGCCGGGCGCAAGGTGCGCAAGCCGGAAAATACGCTCGCTGTTGTCGACCACAACGTGCCGACCACCGACCGCTCGGGCGGCATCGACGACCCCGAATCCGCGCTGCAAGTCCAGACGCTGGCCGACAATTGCGCCGAGTTCGGCATCGACTATTTAAATGAGTTGGATGACCGCCAGGGCATTGTCCACATCATCGGCCCGGAGCAAGGTTTCACACTCCCAGGCACCACGATTGTCTGCGGCGACAGCCACACCTCTACGCATGGCGCGTTCGGCGCGCTTGCGCACGGCATCGGCACGTCTGAAGTCGAGCATGTGCTGGCGACGCAAACGCTGATCCAGTCAAAGGCCAAGAACATGCGCGTGGTCGTGGATGGACAGATCCCGCGCGGCGTCGGCGCGAAGGACATCATCCTCGCCATCATCGGTCAGATCGGCACCGCCGGCGGCACGGGCCATGTCATCGAATACGCTGGTGAGGCAATCCGCGCGCTGTCGATGGAAGGACGCATGACGGTGTGCAACATGTCGATCGAGGCAGGCGCACGCGCCGGCATGATCGCCCCTGATGAGCGCACCTTCGAATATTTGCGAGGCCGCCCGCGTGCGCCGAAGGGCGCGGCCTGGGAATTGGCCATGCGCCACTGGGAGACGCTTTACTCGGACGACGACGCAGTCTTTGACACCGCAATTCATCTCGATGCTGCCGACCTGCCGCCACTTGTTACCTGGGGCACCAGCCCGCAGGACGTTGTCGCCGTGGATGGCCGCGTGCCGGATCCGGCGGATCTGGAAGACGCAGGCAAGGCGGCGGCTGTGCGCCGGGCGCTCGAATACATGGGGCTGACCCCTGGCACGAAGATCACTGACATCAAGCTGGACCGCGTATTCATCGGCTCTTGCACGAATGCGCGGATCGAGGACCTGCGCGCAGTCGCGCAGATCGTTGCTGGGCACCGCGTGAGCGAGAACGTTCAGGCGATGATCGTGCCAGGCTCCGGTCTGGTCAAGGCGCAAGCGGAAGCCGAGGGCTTGGACGGGATTTTCAAGGGCGCCGGCTTCGACTGGCGCGAGCCGGGCTGCTCGATGTGCCTGGCGATGAACGCGGACAAGCTCGCGCCGGGCGAGCGCTGCGCCTCGACATCGAACCGCAACTTCGAGGGACGGCAGGGCTTCAAGGGCCGCACTCATCTGGTGTCGCCGACCATGGCTGCCGCCGCGGCAATCGCCGGGCAGTTCGTCGATGTCCGCAATATGACACCTGGCCCGCAGAGCGTCGCGGCGGAGTGATCTGGGCCGGGCCATCGTGAGGCAGGACTCGGCGTTCGGGCCACGCGCTACAGCAGCCGGCGCACTTCGGCGCGTAGGTACGGCAAGACGTCTGCCTCGAACCAAGGGTTGCGCTTCAGCCAGGCCGTGTTGCGCCAGGACGGGTGCGGTAGCGGCAGCAGGCGGGGTTTTCCAGCCCGGTTCGCATATTTGCGCCAGTCGGCGACCGTCTCGCTTAGGGTCGGCCCCGCATTCTTGCCCAGATGCCACTTTTGGGCATATTGGCCGATCAGCAGGATCAGATCGAACCGGGGCAGGGCGTCGAAGAGCGCCGCGTGCCATGTAGTCGCGCATTCCTTGCGCGGCGGCAGGTCTCCGCCCTTCGCGTCCTGGCCGGGAAAACAAAACCCCATCGGCACGATTGCAACGCGGCTCCCATCATAAAATTCATCGCGGCTTAGGCCCATCCAGGTCCGCAGCCGGTCCCCCGATGGGTCATTGAACGGGATGCCGGTCTCGTGGACCCGCGTACCGGGCGCTTGGGCGCACACACAAATGCGCGCGGTCGAACTGACGCTCAGCACGGGGCGCGGCTTGTGCGGCAATCGCGCGCCGGCTGGCTCCTCGACGCAGACGCGACAGGCCCGGATGCGCGTCACAAGCGCCTCAAGCTGTCCGTTCGTCGGTGCGCTCACAACTCCAGCATCATCCCGTCTTCGGCAAGCGCCAAGCGCGAATCCGTCACATCGTCTCTGCGTGCCAGCATATCCTCGCCCATATGCGTGAGCAGCACCTGTTTCGCGCCGATCGCGTCAAGGTTGCGGGCGATGGTGAGATAGTCGAGATGCATATCCAGCGGCTTGTCGTATTGGAAGCACTCCATGATGTAGAGATCGGCGTCGCGGCCCGCCTCAATCAGCGTGTCCGTCCAGCCGCTGTCGCCGCTGAAGGCGAGCACTTTCTCCTCCAGTGCGAAACGCAGCGCATAAGAGGGGGCGCCGGAGTAATGTTTGACCTCGAAAGGCGTAACCTGCAGTGCGCCCACTCTGGTCGTCTCGCCCGCGCTCAGCGGCACGAATGTTATCTCGAATTCGCGCCGATGCTCGGTAATGAGCGGAAACATCGCCTCGCAGGTGATATGGAAGCGCGCTTCCAGCGCTGCGGGGCCAACCAGCGCAAGCGGCTTGGTGCGCCCGGCAACGAACAGCGCGTCGATTAGAAAGAACGGCAGGCCGCCAAAATGATCGCCGTGCAGATGGCTGATGAAGATCGTATCGACGTCGTCGGTGCCGAGGCCAGCACGCTTCAGCGACACGAGCGCGGTCGCGCCGCAGTCGATGAGGAAGCCGCTGTCGCCGCTGCGCACATGAAAGCATGTGTTCAGCCGCCCGCCGGAGGCAAACGCATCGCCGCTGCCCGTGATCGTGAGCTTCATGGTCAAAGCCCTGCCTGTTCCACGCTGGGGCGCGCGTTCACGGCGTGATACCAGCGCGCCAGATGATCGAGGCCATCCGGCCATTCGAGACGCGCCAATTTCATCATGCCGATCGCAACGAAAGCAGTGATATCGGCGATTGTGAATGCTTCGCCTGCCACATAATCCTTGTTGGAGAGTTGGTCATTCAACAGGCGCAGCCCTTGTGCAGCGCGGTCCCGATTCACGTTGGCCCATTTCGGCAACTGTGGCGACTCGAGCGCGGCCATGCGTGGGTGGGTGTGGCGAAACACATAGCCGACCGGCCGGAAGAGGCTAAACTCCATCCGCCGGTTCCACATCTCGATCCGCGCAGCCTCGAGCGGTGCGCAGCCGAACAGCGGCGGCTGTGGTTCAAGCGCTTCCAGATAGCGGCAGATCGCAACCGTCTCACTCAGCGCTTCGCCATTATCGAGCACAAGCACGGGCACGCCGCCATATGGGTTGAGCTTCTGGAACGCCTCTGCGCGGTGGTCACCGGCCAGCAGGTCGACCTGCTGGAAAGTCATGTCCAGCCCTTTTTCGGCGGCGAAAATACGAACCCTGCGCGGGTTTGGCGCGCCGCGCGCTTCGATGATCTTCATAGGCGTTTGCCGTGGATTTTCATGCGTATTCACTTTGGGCGTCCCAGAGCTAAAAAGCGACCGTGGCCTTGCTGTGGATCGGTCATATTGGACCGTTTTCGCTCTGATTGAGCCGAAACTTGCGCAATTGTGTGCAAGGCGTAAACGATCTCTTAGGCATTCTAACCGAAAAATGTATCAAACCGGCGCGGCGCCTTCATCCCGTCAGTCGCCAAACGTACCGTGCTGGGCCTTGCAACAACGAAGCGGCCATGCGCCGCGCCAACCGGCTTTGCGACATCATGAGTGTGGACAATGCCGCTGAGGCGGCTTTCGACGGGCACGGCCGCCCGCTGCCAAGGGTTTTGCTGGCTGGCCACGACGACAGGCCCAGGCCGGCCGCCCAGGACGACGCCCCCTACGAGCAGAGTTTCGAGTATGAACGGCTGCGGATGTTTGCGGCAAGAGAGTTGTCGGCCTGGCCGGCCATGCCGCTGCTAGCGCTGGTTGTCTGTCTTGCGCTGGTCAACTGGGCGCCGCTGGAACAGCTCGGCCTGTGGCTGGCGGCGGTATTGATGGCGAAGGGCATCATGCTCGCGCTTTGCCGCCAGATGGAAAACGGCTCGGGCGATGCCGCCGCCTGGAGTGGCAAGCTGTGGGCGGGGGAGTTCCTTTACGGCATGACCTGGGCGGGCCTCGCCTTTGTCGATATCACCAGCAATCATCAGGCTGCATATTTTCTCATCTTCGCCGCGTTCTTGATCGTTATTGCCAACCGTATGATCTTCGCTTCGACGGTCATGCCGCTGCTTTATCCGGGCACCATTCCGCTGACGGCTGCACTCGTGCTGCGCTCCGCGCTCACGGGCGACATGTTTTACTTTGCGCTGGCGATCGCGGCCACGGCGATACACATCTACTTCATGCTGCTGGCGCGCGGGCTGAACGCGACTCTGGTCGATATGCTGTCCTATCGTGCCCAGAAAGAGGCGCTTATTGCCGAGCTTGAACAGTCCAGAGCGGTTTCCGAAGAGGCGCGGCGGCGCGCGGAAAACGCCAGCATGGCGAAATCGCGTTTCCTCGCCACGATGAGCCACGAACTGCGCACGCCACTGAATGCGATCCTCGGTTTCTCCGAAGTGATGAAGGACGAGGTGCTCGGTCCACACACCTCCCCGACCTACCGGAATTACGCCGCCGACATTTATGATAGCGGCCAGCACTTGCTGCACCTGATCAACGAAATCCTCGACCTGTCACGGATAGAAGCTGGCCGTTACGAGCTGAACGAAAGCCGCGTGCCGTTGGCTGAAATAATGGAAGATTGCCGACGGCTGATGATCATGCGCGCGGACGAGAAAGGCATCGATTTCGTGGAGGACTATGAAGCGATGCCTGAAGCGATACGCGCCGATGAGCGTGCAATTCGACAGATCTGTCTTAACCTGTTGTCAAATGCGATCAAGTTCACGCCCCGCGGCGGCGCCGTCACGCTTCGTTGCAGCCTCAACGCAGCCGGTGAGCCCTTTCTGAGCGTGTCCGATAATGGGCCGGGCATCCCCGCGCATGAGGTGCCGCTCGTGTTGCGTTCCTTCGGTCAGGGCGCTTTCGCGCGCGAGAACGCGGAAGGCGGGACGGGCCTCGGTCTGCCGATCGTCAAGGGACTGGCTGAGCTGCACGGCGGGCGGCTCGAACTTGACACGCGTGAGGGACACGGCACGACCGCGACTGTCGTGTTCGATAGCAAGCGGTTGATTTCCCGGTCCAATGTTAGCGTGCCAGGGCGGGGCGAAAGCCGCGAAGTCTTTAACGAAAACGCCGCCTGAAGCCGGTCGCGCACCACCTGGTGTTTACCTTCCATCCTTGTCTGATGGGCGATCCGACTCGCCGGAGCGGCGTTTCGACGTTGGGCTCTCCTAAGCATGCGCTACACTAAAGAGTTGTTGCCGGTTCCGCGCGTGTGGGATCATTCGCTCCTTCCAGATCGCGCTCAGCATGTAATCGTTTATATTTTCGGTGTACTGACCTAATTTTATTTATATATCTTAGCCAAGATGGTTGAATAGCGGGTACATTTCGCTGTTTAGCCCCAGCCAAACCGGATTTAGTGTAAAAATTGGTTTTCAGATCTGCTTTTTCTTTGAACCTCATATTGAAAATATATCTTTGCGTGGCGAATTGGGGGTGCGTAAAATTGTCGGTTTGACTGCGCAAGGCAAGCCATGTATCTTTCAAAAAGACATGCACATATTCGTTCTCCGTAATTTTCGCGGTGGGACAGCCGAAGTGGGCGGCGCGATGCATCGGCGTTTCCGATGTAGGCATGGGCGCGATGGGTCGACCTGGCGTCATTACCAAAGTCCGTCCAGACGCTCTCGCCGACCAATCATCAAGGACCAGATAGCAAAAGCATGAGCGATAAACTCACAGCAGAGCACATTTATAAGATTTTCGGCCCAGAACCTGACCGCGCGCTTGAGATGTCCCGACAGGGCGCTAGCAAGGATGAAGTGTTCCGCGCGACCAAGAGCGTGGTGGCCGTCAACGATATTTCCTTCCGGGTGCCCGAAGGCCAGATTTTCGTGGTCATGGGGCTGTCCGGCTCGGGCAAGTCTACACTGATCCGTTGCCTGAACCGCCTGTTCGAGCCCACGGCCGGCAAGATCTATGTCGATGATTTCGACGTGACCGCCGCCAACGAGGAAGAGCTGCGCCAGGTGCGCCTGAAACGCATGTCAATGGTGTTCCAGCACTTCGCGCTGTTTCCGCACATGACCGTGTGGGAGAATGCTGCATACGGCCTCAAGGCGCGCAACACCGATGTTGCAGAGCGCCGGGAACAAGCAGTGGCGGCGCTGAAATCCGTCGGCCTCGATGCGTGGGCGGATTCTTATCCCAAAAACCTGAGTGGCGGCATGCAGCAGCGCGTCGGCCTGGCGCGCGCGCTTGCAGTGTCGCCGGAGGTGCTGCTGATGGATGAGCCGTTCTCCGCGCTGGACCCGCTGATCCGCCGAGACACCCAGGACGAACTGATCGAGATTCAGGAACGGTTGGGCAGCACGATCATTTTCATTACGCATGATCTGCAAGAAGCATTGAAGCTCGGCGATCAGATCGCGATTATGAAGGATGGCCGCTTCGTTCAGGTCGGCACGCCCCAGCAGATCGTGATGGACCCGGCGGACGACTATGTCTTTGAGTTCACGCGCGATGTCGACCGTAGCCGCGTGCTGACTTTTGGCAGCATCCGCGATGAGGCTGAATCGTTGACAGGCGACGAGACGGTGGAAGCGATCAACCAGCGGTTCGAGGCCAACGACAAGCTCAAGGGCATGTTCGTGGTCGACAACAACAAGCCAATCGGTCTGGTGGAGCGCGACAAGGTCGCCGAGGCCGAGCCGGGCGCGACAGCGCGCAGGCTGATGGATCGACATTTCGCAAAGGTGCGCCGCTCGTCCTTCATCTGTGAGAGTTTCGACCGCTTGGGCGATCACAAGTTGTTCGCCGTCGTCGATCGCGAGGGCAAGCTTCGTGGCGTGGTCGACCCGATGGACGTGTTCCAGCATCTCGAGCCGCCGACCGAAGAAGAAGCGATTTCGCCGGGCGGCCGCGAGGGTGAGCGCCCTGACGATGTCATGCCGGCTCCCCAGCCCGCAGCGCAGGAGACAGCTTGATGTCCGATCCCAACGCAGCTTATGCCCAGGTGGCAGCCAGCATGGAGAACTTGCGCCCGTCAAACTATCTCCGCGTCCCGATTGACGATTGGGTAGATACCGGCGTCGACTGGCTCGTTGACAATTTCCGCCCCGCTTTTCAGGCGATCAAGTGGCCGGTCGAGCAGGTGCTGAACGGCCTCGACGGGCTGCTGCAAGCAACCCCGTTCATCTTCTTCACCGTACTGTTCGTGTTGCTGGCATGGCGTCTGGCTGGGCGTGGCGTGGCGATATTTACGCTCATATCGTTTCTGCTGCTCGATGCAACAGGCGTCTGGAGCGAAACGATGACCACGCTCTCGATGATCCTCACAGCGGTCTTCTTCTGCGCGGTGATCGGCATTCCGCTGGGAATTTCCGCCGCCGCCAGCGACCGGTTTGCGTCAAACCTCCGGCCTGTGCTCGACATCATGCAGACGATTCCACCCTTCGTGTATCTGGTGCCGATTGTGATGCTGTTTGGCGTCGGGCTGGTTCCAGGTGTGATTGCGACCATCATTTTCGCCCTGCCGCCGATTGTGCGCCTCACCAATCTCGGCATCAGACAGGTGCAGGGCGAGCTGGTCGAGGCGGGCTACGCGTTCGGCTCGACGCCGCGTCAGGTGCTCTGGGAGATCCAGATCCCACTTGCGCTCAAGACCATCATGGCAGGGCTGAACCAGACGCTGATGTTGGCGCTGTCAATGGCCGTTATCGCTGCGCTGATTGGCGCGGGTGGTCTGGGGTTGACGGTATTTACCGGACTGGGCCGTCTCGATGTTGGCCAGGCGTTCCTCGGCGGTCTCGGTATTGTGCTCCTTGCGATTGTTCTCGATCGCATTACGCAGGGCCTAGGGACGCAGGGCGAAGATTCGCAGCCCGGCTGGACCTTCAAGGGCATCCTGCGAATGCTGACCGGTCAAGGCCGCAATGCCTCTTCCTCTGAACGGGAAGGGAAGGCGGCCTCTTCAGCCGCGGAATAGCGCGGCGTCCTGCGGCGAGCGGGCCGCAGGGCTCAATCAACGGCATGGACGGTCCAAGATTGACTGCCATGGCGTTCCTTTTTGCAGAACTCAATTTGAACGAGGAGGAGTTAGTATGAACTCTATAAAATGCTTAACGCGGCTTGCTTTCGGCGCCGCGGTCGCGCTGGCGATGACAGCATCCGCGATCACCAGCGATGTTGCCGCCCAGGAGCCGGGCGAGGGCAAATCGATCAACATGGCCCGCGCTACATGGGACACCGGCTGGTTCCAGGCCGCTATCTACAAACAGCTGCTCGAGAAGCTTGGCTATGACGTCAGCCAGGTACGCACACTTGACAACCCGCCGTTCTACCAAGCGGTTGGCCAGGGCGATATGGACCTCTGGGTGAATGGCTGGTTCCCGCTGCACAACACCTATCGTGAAAACTTTGAAGACGGCGCTTCAATCGTTGGGTACGTCGCCGAGGGTGGCGCGCTGCAGGGCTATCTCGTCGACAAGAAGTCCGCCGAACAGTATGGCATCACCAATCTGATGGACTTCACGAAGCCAGAGATTAAGGAAGCGTTCGACTCGAACGGCGACGGCAAAGCGGATCTGGTTGCGTGCCCGCCGGGCTGGGGCTGCGAGGAGAAGATCACCAACGATCTGGAGGAGCTGGACCTGGGAGATCACATCAACCCGATCAAGGCTGGCTATTCCGCCTCCATGGCTGACGCGCTCGGCCGCTACAAGCAGGGCGACCCGATCCTGTTCTACACCTGGACACCGAACTGGACCGTCGGTCTGCTGGCTCCGGGCAAGGACGTCGTCTGGATCGAGATGCCGAATGCGACGGAAAGCACCACAGTCGCAGACGTTGAAGGCTGTGTTGACAACCCGTGTGAACTCGGCTGGCAGGCCAACGACATCCGTCCGGTCGCCAATAACGAGTTTCTCGACAACAACCCGGCTGTGAAGGCTGTGCTGGAAGAGGCCCGCATCCCGCTCGACGACATCTTCGCCCAGAACGCGAAGATGAACGAGGGCGAGGACTCGCAGGAAGACATCGACCGTCACGCTGCGGAGTGGATTGAGAACAACTCGGATCTGGTGAACGGCTGGCTCGAAGCCGCCCGTCAGGCCGCGATGTAATCGAGCATGTGCCGGGCGGTCTTTGATCGCCCTGGCCCTAGCCACGATGAACGAGGAGGGCGCGGGTAACCGCGCCCTTTTTGACTGCATGAAAGCCCACGCTGAGCGAGCGCTTTATTCGTCGCGGTAAATTTTCTCGCGCTTTTCGTGCCGCTCCTGCGCCTCGACGCTCAGCGTCGCGATCGGCCGGGCGTCGAGCCGTTTGACGCTGATCGGTTCGCCCGTCTCCTCGCAGTAGCCGTAGCTGCCATCTTCAATGCGCTCAAGCGCCGCGTCAATTTTCGAGATCAGCTTGCGCTGGCGGTCCCGTGCACGCAACTCCAGCGCCCTGTCAGACTCAGAAGACGCGCGGTCGGTCAGGTCCGGATGCTGTGCCGACTCTTGCAGGTTCTCAAGCGTCTCACGGCTTGAGCGCAATATTTCGTCTTTCCAGTCAAGCAGCTTCCTGCGGAAATATTCGCGCTGCCGGTCGTTCATAAACGGTTCGTCGTCCGACGGCCGATAATCGTCCGGCAGTTCCGTCACGCCCATGCATGCCTCTTTGAAAATGATTGGCGTCTCAACGCACACATTCTGAGTTCGCCCAGGGTTCGACCTGTCCATGCCCGCTCGAAGCAGGTGGTCGGAGCCCTTTATCGCCACGGGGAACCGGCTCTGTCATCGCCGATGCCCCGCGCAGCGCCTCCACCCCAAAAAAGAGCCGGTGTGTGGAGCCCAGGCCACAGATTTCCGCTGTCTATGTACCTTATGCTCTGGGGTGTCAAGCGTTGGAACGCGCCTGCGCTTCACGACGGGCGCATGGCAGGTTCACGCTGCTGAGCCGGTCAAGCGGCCTGTTTGAGATCGTGGCATGAAGTAGGCTCCGCAAAGGCGGCAATGCCCAGCAGCGCGACGCGGCCATTGTCGAAAAGGCCCAGGACGCGGCCATCCTCTCGCAGCGCCACCTCGCGCAGGGCGGCTTTCGACCAGCCGTTCTGCGAGCAGGCAAGCACTTTGACCAGTCCGGTGCTGTCGGGAAACTGGGTCAGGCCACAGCGGCCGAATTCGATGCTCACCGGCTCAAGCCCGCGCCCCAATTCGAGATTCACCGAGCACATGTCGGTGAGCCGTCCGCTCGCGTCGAATGCGAAATCTTGAGCGATGCACTGCCAGCCGCGCGCGGCCGCGCGGATTGTCATGGCATCGCCCATGATCCGGTAGAGTAGCCGCCAACTATCACTGCCCAATTTCGCCCAACGCAGGCGGACGATGATTTCGCGCCCGCGCGTATCGAAAATATTGATTTCGCCCCCAGCCAGCGCATGTTGCGCCAACGCCTCGGAGCCGGTATCGGCCTCCGCCCCATCTGCCGCGACCACCGGCGTTCTCGGCAGGTTCGCCTTGTAACGGATTGCCGAGGTGGCGCGCGCCGGCATGATCGGCCCGTCCTCCAGCCGGATCGGCGCAAGGCGCAAGCCCTGTGCAGGCGTTTCGTCGTCTGATCGGCCCATCAGCACTAGACCCTCGTCGTTGACCAGATAGCCAAGCCGGTCGGGCG
The DNA here is from genome assembly GCA_964450925.1 of uncultured Hyphomicrobiaceae bacterium. Taxonomy (GTDB): domain Bacteria; phylum Pseudomonadota; class Alphaproteobacteria; order Rhizobiales; family Rhodomicrobiaceae; genus Dichotomicrobium. Next base: position 24,337 of record CAYVFK010000005.1, read on the forward strand.
CAAAATCAAGCTGGCTTGTCAGCCGCGGCGTGGTATCGAAGATCATATGGTCGTGGTCGACCGCGACGGGTGCGCCAACATAAACCGGGCGCGGCTTGGCGGCTGCTTCAGGCGGCGAAGGCCGAGCCAAGGCGGGCCTGCTGGCGGGCTTATCGGCGGGTTGCAAATATTGCGCGATGTCCTCCAGCCGAGAGATTGGCTTGCCAATCTGGCTCATCGCGGTGCTGAACAGGCGATAGGCCCACATGACTTCACTCCCGACAGTCTCCGGTGCCGTGTGCGGGCCGTGGAGTCTCCACGGCATCAGATTTCAAATTGACACGAAAGTGATTAACGAATTGACAACGCATCACTCACTCCGGCCAGCGGACCGACCCGCATGAGCCTCAGCGATTACACCGGCAAGTCGGCGGATGTGCTGCGCAACGCAGGCGCCATGGCCACCGACCTGCTGCGCCCGACTGTGCGGCTCGGCGTGACCGGGCTGGCGCGCGCGGGCAAGACTGTGTTCATCACGTCGATGGTCCACAACCTGCTGCATGGCGGGCGGCTGCCGTTCTTCGACGCCATGGCGCAGGGTCGGATCGAGCGCGTCTATCTGGAGCCTCAGCCGGATGATGATGTGCCGCGCTTTGCCTATGAGGACCACCTCGCGGCGATGACAGGCCCAGACCGCCACTGGCCGCAGAGCACGCGGCATATCAGCGAGCTGCGCGTCACGATCGAGTACGAGCCGGAGGCATTCTGGCGGCGGCAGCTTGGGCCGACGCGGCTGCATATTGACATCGTCGATTATCCGGGCGAATGGCTGCTTGATCTGGCGCTGCTGGACATGAGCTACGAGGCGTGGTCGCGGCTGGCGCTGGAAATGGCCGCCCGTCCCGAGCGTGCGGACACGGCCTCCGCATTCCGGCGCTTTATGGGCGAGGCCGATCCAGCCGGCCCGCAGGACGAGGCGCGGGCGCGAGAAGGCGCGCGGCTGTTCACCGACTATTTGCAGGCCAGCCGCGATGCCGCGCTTGGGCTGGTGGCAACGCCGGGGCGCTTCCTTCTGCCCGGCCGGTTCGAGGGGACGCCGGCGCTGACTTTCTGCCCGCTGCCTGTCTCGGAGGGTCCGAAGCCCGGGCGCGGTACGTTATGGGGCATGATGGAGCGGCGCTTCGAGTCCTATAAATCGGCGGTGGTGCAGCCGTTCTTCCGCGATCATTTCGCGCGACTGGACCGGCAGATTGTGTTGGTCGACGTGCTGAGCGCGCTGGCGAACGGGCCGCAGGCGATTGCGGAGATGGAGCGCGCGCTGGGGCGCATTCTTCAGTGCTTCAATCCGGGTGCGAAAAGCTGGCTGGAGCTTGTGCTGGGCCGGCGGATCGACCGTGTGCTGTTCGCGGCGACCAAGGCAGACCATGTGCACAGCGAAGATCACGACCGGCTGGAGGCGATTCTGCGCTACATGGTGCGCGCGGCGTCGGGGCGGGCCGAAGGCGCAGGCGCACAGGTGGATGCGGTGGCGCTGGCGGCGGTGCGCGCGACACGTGAGGCCGAAGCGAAGCGCGGGGCTGAGCGATTGCCGGCGGTGGTGGGTTGCCCCGTTGCGGGCGAGCGCGTCGGGACCGAGACCTTCGACGGCACGCGCGAGGCGGCGATCTTCCCCGGAGATCTACCGGCGGACCCGGCAGCGGCGCTTGCACCTGATTTCACGCTTTTCGATGCGGCAGGCGGCAATTTTGCCTTCGTCCGGTTTCGGCCTCCGGTTCCCGGGCATAGTGCGATAGGCGGGCATGCGCCCCTGCCGCATATCCGACTGGATCGCGCCCTCAACTTCCTGATCGGAGATCGCATTGTATGAGCGCCCCACGAAAGCCAGCTGTATACAGCGCCGATGATCCCGCGATCCGCGTGAGTGTGCCGCCTCAGCCCGAGCCTGCTGCGCATGCGCCGGAGCCGGCGCCGAAACCCGGCTGGCGCTGGGGCGCGCTTTTGTTGTCGGCGCTGGGCGGGCTGGTTGCGCTGGCGCTCGTCTCGTGGGCTTTACAGACTGTCACGGCGCTATT
>CAYVFK010000006.1:0-25652 GCA_964450925.1 uncultured Hyphomicrobiaceae bacterium
ATCGGGCGCGCCCAAAGTGCGCGCGATGCAGATCATCGATGAGCTTGGGCCGGACAGGCGGGGCATCTATGCCGTTTGCGTTGGCTACTTCACCGCCGATGGCGACATGGACACATGCATCGTGCTGCGCACCTCCATCGTCAAAGATGGCAAGATGTATGTGCAGGCCGGCGCAGGCATCGTGGCGGACTCCGTGCCCAAGTCGGAGCACAGCGAATGCATCAACAAGGCCAAGGCGCTGTTCCGTGCCGCGGATGAGGCCGTGCGCTTCGCGAGCCAGGCGCAACGCGGACAGTAGAGTTTTCATTTACACGGGGATAATCACACGATCTTCAAATCTCCGTCGGCGCAACATCAAAATCTGGCATTTCTGATCCTCAACGGCTAGATTCCGGCACGGTCAGGCGCTTGCGCGCGGCCGGGCCGCCAGACCTCAAAAAAACATGAATCCTCACACGAAGGATCGCAGGGGAGCGAGATGCGCAGCGTTTCTCTTTATCGCCACGCCAAATCGAACTGGGACGACCCGGCACTGGACGATTTCGATCGTGGCTTGTCCAAACGCGGCCAGCGCTCGGCGCCGCACATGGGCGCGTTCATGCACCACGAAGGCTTGCGACCGGACCTGGTGCTCTGCTCGCCGTCGCGGCGCACCCGCGACACCTTCGGGTTGACCTTCAGCGATCACGACGCCCCCGCTTCACGCTTCGATGATCGGCTTTATCACGCCAGCAGCGCGACCATGCTCGACCTGCTGCGCCATCTGCCGCCGGAGATCGCTCACGTGATGATCCTCGGGCACAATCCGGGGCTGCACGCGCTGGCGCTCGACCTGTTCAGCCACGGCGATTCCGATGCGGTCGAGGCAATCTGCCGGAAGTTCCCGACCTGCGGGCTGGCTGTCATAGACATAGAGTTGGAGGACTGGCGCGCGCTCGGCGTAGGTGAAGGCTATTTGCGCCTGTTCATGACGCCCAAACTGCTGCCCGAGCGCGCTGAAGCGCCAGCTTGAGGCATTCGCTTCAGTTGCGCGGCCCCGCCAGACGGCTATAGTGGGCGGCATGATCACACTGATAGATAATTACGACAGCTTCACCTATAACCTTGTCCATTATTTCGCCGATCTGGGCGTCGATTGCCGGGTCTACCGCAACGACAAGATTGGTGTGGATGCGGTGCTGGCCGAATCGCCGAGGGCCATCGTGCTGTCGCCGGGGCCGTGCGATCCCGATCGCGCGGGCATCTGTCTCGACCTGATCGCGGCGGCAGCGGGGCGCGTGCCGCTTCTGGGCGTGTGTCTGGGCATGCAGGCGCTTGGCCAGGCCTTCGGCGGCAACGTGGTTCGGGCGGACAAGCTGATGCACGGCAAGCGGTCCACCGTCACCAACACTGGCGCAGGCCTGTTCGCGAGCCTGCCGCCGCACTTCGAGGCGACGCGCTACCACTCGCTTGTTGTTGATGCCGACACGCTGCCGGAGGCGTTGCGGGCAACCGCGCACACCGATGGCGGGACGATCATGGCGCTTGAGCATGTGGAGCATCCGCTCTACGGCGTGCAATTCCACCCCGAAAGCATCGCCTCGGAATACGGCCACGCCATTCTGGCCAATTTTTTGAGTCTGGCCGGCATCAATTGGCAGCCGGTGAAAAGCGGTCTTATCCTGCCGCAGGATCTGACGCAGACGGCGCAGCCAGCCGCTTAACGCCCGCTGAAGACCCGCGCAGAGGACAACGCGCAATGCAGAACACGCCTGAAGATTTCAAACCCTTTCTCCAGCAAGTTTCCGAGGGCAAACCGCTGACGGCGGAACAGGCCGGCGCCGCATTCGGCCTGATGATGGCCGGCGGCGTGCCGGAAGCGCAGATCGCTGGCTTTCTGATGGCGCTGCGCGCGCGCGGTGAGTCGGTGGACGAGATCACCGGCGCGGCCACCGCAATGCGCGCGAAGATGAAGCGCGTGAGCGCCCCCGACGGCGCGATGGACATCGTGGGTACCGGCGGCGACGCAAAGGGCACACATAACATCTCGACCTGTACAGCGTTCGTCGTCGCGGGCGCAGGCGTGCCGGTCGCTAAGCACGGCAACCGCGCCGTATCCTCCCGCTCCGGCGCGGCGGATGTGCTGGAGCATCTTGGGGTGTGCATGGAAACCGCGCCGGAGGCGCTGGAGGAGGCGCTGAAGACTGCGCAGGTCGGCTTCATGTTCGCGCCCGCGCACCACGCCGCGATGCGTCATGTCGCGCCAGCGCGCAAGGCGCTGGGCGTGCGCACGATCTTCAACGTGCTCGGGCCGCTGTGCAATCCGGCGAACGTGAGCCGCATGCTGGTGGGCGTTTACGCGCCGGAGATGACGCGCCCGCTGGCCGAGGTGCTAGGTCGTCTAGGCGTCGAACGCGCCTGGGTGGTGCATGGTCATGACGGGCTGGACGAACTTAGCACCACTGGCGAAAGCGTCGTGGCCCAACTGAAGGACGGGGCGGTGCAAGAATTTACGGTCACACCTGAGGAAGCGGGGCTGGCGCGTGCGCGGCTGGATGATCTGATCGGCGGGGACGCGGGCGAAAACGCTGCGGCTATCCGCGAGACGCTGGCAGGCCAGCGTGGTCCGCTGCGCGATATCGTCATGCTGAACGCGGCAGCCGCGCTCGTGGTCGCGGGCAAGGCCGGCACATTGCGCGATGGCGCGGAACTGGCCGCAGATGCGATTGACAGCGGCGCTGCCGCGCGCGCTCTGGCGAATCTGGCCGCCATTTGCGGAGCCACAGCAAATGTCTGACATGCTCGCGCGGATTATCGCCACCAAGCGCGAGGAGGTTGCAGCAGCCAAGGCGAAAAAGCCCCTGGCAGAACTGGACCGCGCCGGCGCAGATGCACCGCCTGTGCGCCCATTCGCTGAAGCGCTTTCTCGCGCGCCAGGCTTCGGCCTGATCGCAGAGATCAAGAAGGCCAGTCCCTCCAAAGGTCTGATCCGCGCTGATTTCGACCCACCCGCGCTCGCGCGCGCATATGAAGCTGGCGGGGCGGCCTGCCTTTCAGTGCTGACCGATGCGCCCTGGTTTCACGGCGCGTCTGAGCATCTGAGGGCCGCGCGCGGGGCCTGCACCTTGCCGGTGCTGCGCAAGGACTTCATGATCGATCCGTATCAGGTCGCCGAGGCGCGCAGCTGGGGCGCGGACTGCATCCTGCTGATCCTCGCGGCGATCAATGACGGTCTGGCCCGGGAGCTGGCCGACGCGGCGCACGCACACGGCATGGACGTGCTCATCGAGGTGCATGACGAGGCCGAGCTTGAACGCGCGCGCGCCCTGCCCGGACGGCTGATCGGCATCAACAACCGCGACCTGACGACCTTCGAGACGAGCCTGAGCGTGAGCGAGCGGCTCAGCGCGAGCCTGCCCGAGGACCGGATCGGTATCAGCGAAAGCGGCATCGCCACCCATGACGATCTGGTGCGGCTGTCGCAATCGGGGATCCGCACCTTCCTGGTCGGAGAGATACTGATGCGCGCGCGCGACGTGACGGCCGCGACGCGCCAACTGCTGACCGGCGCTCCGGCGCAGGCCGCGGCAAGCTGACGACAACCATGAGCGAGCAAAAACTCAGCCACCTGAACGCGCGCGGCGAGGCCAACATGGTGGATGTCGCCGACAAGGACGTGACGACCCGCACTGCGCGCGCCGAAGGCTTCGTTTCGATGCGCGCCGAGACGCTCGAACTGCTGGAGCGCGGCGACGCGAAGAAGGGCGACGTGCTGGCCACCGCGCGGATCGCCGGGATCATGGCCGCCAAGCGCACGCCGGAACTGATCCCGCTGTGCCATGCGCTGGCGCTGTCGAAGGTAAGCGTCGATTTCATGCCGACCCGCACGCCGCCCGGCTTGCATGTCAGTTCCTTCGTCAAGGTCGACGGCAAGACCGGCGTGGAGATGGAGGCGCTGACGGCTGTGTCGGTCGCCTGCCTGACCGTTTACGACATGCTCAAGGCCGTCGATAAGGGTATGTGCTTTTCTGGCATTCGGCTGGTGGAAAAGACCGGCGGGCGCTCGGGCGCCTACCACGCGGGCGATGGTGATGTGCCGTGAGCCTTCTCCCTTTCGAGGACGCGCTGGCCCGGATTCTGGACGGCGTCGAACCGCTCGACGGCGAGACCGTCGAGGTTGGGAACGCTGCCCGCCGCGTGCTCGCCGAGGACATCCACGCGCGCCTGACCCAGCCGCCTTTCGACGCTTCCTCGATGGACGGGTTCGCCCTGCGCGCGGGAGACATCGCCGAATTGCCTGCGACCCTGCGCCTGATCGGTGAAGCTGCCGCCGGGCACGGCTTTAACGGTACCGTCGGCCCCGGTGAGGCGGTGCGCATCTTTACTGGCGGCCCGGTGCCGACGGGCGCAGATACAATCGTGATGCAGGAAAACGCTGCGCGCGACGGCCAAATGGTGACGATTAACGTGGGCGCGGCAAAAGGCGCGGCGATCCGCCCGCGGGGACAGGATTTTAGCGAGGGCGAGCGGCTCCTGCCCGCTGGCAAGCGGCTTAACGCGCGCGATCTGCTGCTCGCCGCTTCGGCCAATCACGACGCGCTGCCGGTCCGGCGCAAGCCGCGCGTCGCCATCCTGGCGACCGGCGATGAACTTGTTCCCCCCGGCGGCAATCCGCGCGCTGATCAGATCATCTCCTCCATCCCGGCCGGTCTGAGCGCGATGCTGGAGGCAGCGGGCGCTGCGCCTGAGCAGCTTGGTATCTCCGCCGACACGCGCGAAAGCCTTGATGCGCACATAGAACGCGCTGGCGACGCAGACCTGCTGCTGACGATTGGCGGCGCATCGGTCGGCGAGCATGACCTTGTCCGGCCCGCGCTGATGGATGCGGGCTATCAGATCGGTTTCTGGCGCATCGCCATGCGCCCCGGCAAGCCCCTCATGTTTGGCACGCGCGGCGCGACCCGCGTGATCGGTCTGCCCGGCAACCCCGTCTCGGCGATGATCTGCACGCGCGTGTTTGCCTTCCCCTTGATCGACGCGCTGCTCGGCGTGGACACCGGCCCGCAGCAGATGCGCCAGGCCACGCTCGATCACCCGCTGGAGGCCAACGGGCTACGAAAGCACTACATGCGCGCACATACCCGCATTGACGCCGGCGCGGTCAAAGTCGCCGCCCTGCCTTCACAAGACAGCGCGCTGGTCGCTACGCTCGCCAGCGCCGATTGTCTCATCGTGCGCGCCCCCCACGCACCGGCCGCGCAACCTGGCGACAAGGTGGAAATACTTCCGCTCGATTTCTGAACAGGCCCACGCCTGCACTTGCAGAACACAACGCGAACAGGTATAGATGTTCGTGATTTGTACATTATGCGGGGTCCGCTGGATGCTGACTGAAAAACAAAAGCAGCTCCTCTTATTCATCAATGAACGCATCAACGAAAGCGGCGTGCCGCCGTCCTTCGACGAAATGAAGGAGGCCCTGGCGCTGCGCTCGAAGTCCGGCATTCACCGGCTCATCTCCGCGCTGGAGGAGCGCGGCTTCATCCGCCGGCTGCCGCACCGTGCGCGGGCGCTTGAAATCCTGCGGCTGCCCAATGAGCCGGCAGAAGTAACGCCCGGCAATGGCCAAGCAGCGCGCAAGGCCCGATCCCGCGGCCTCGGTGTGATCGAAGGCGGACAAGTGCGCAAGCCCGCTCCCGCTGATGCGGGCGAGGCCCCGGTGAGCGTCCCGGTGATGGGGCGGATAGCGGCTGGCGTACCGGTCTCGGCCATTCAGAACCAGAGCCACAGCATTCAAGTCGCGCCGGAGATGCTTGCGAGCGGTGACCACTTCGCGCTGGAGGTGCGCGGTGATTCGATGATCGAGGCCGGCATTCTGGATGGTGATATCGTGCTGATCCAGCAGACGAATACCGCTGAAAATGGCGAGATTGTCGTTGCGCTGATCGACCGCGAAGAAGCCACGCTGAAGCGCTTGCGCAAGCGGGGGAATTCGGTCGCGCTGGAGGCGGCCAACCCGGCCTATGAAACCCGTATTTTCGGCCCGGATCGTGTCGAGATACAGGGCAAGCTGGTCACGCTCATCCGCCAGTACTGACGCCGACCTACCAGCCGGCGGCCCACGGGCGCGCACCCCGCCGCTCAGCCGCGGTGACAACGCGGAAGCGGCGCTGCGGCCCGTCACCTTCGATATATATCGCGTGCGCGCCGTGCGTCCTTAGTTCCGCATGGGTGACAACCACCGCGGGCGCGGGACATGTGCTCTGCAACTCCAGTGGCGTCACAACGATGTCGGCGAGCTTGCAATCCTGTGCCAGCGCGGAAGGATGGCGCGCAACCGACAGCCGCGCGCCGCGCACCTGCGCCACGCAACCGCGCTCATCACAATAAAACACGCGCGCGTCGCGGGCCTCTTTGGGCGCGCGCCCGTCCCCGTCCGCCGCCAGCCACTTTTCCAAGGAGTAGTTCCCCGCCCGCCCCGGTATCGCCGCGAGCCGCCCGCTTTCGGCACGCACCGCGATCACCTTGCCGTCCCGGTCGATCAATACATCCGGCTTGCTCGCCAGGCTCGTGAGCGCGACCCCGGCACCGAGAACCGCAAGCCCGGCATAACGCCAGCGTCCGCGCCAAATGGCGAACCAGAGCGCCCCCAGCACAATCAGATTGAGCGCAGCGATCGGAAACGCCTCGACGGGCTGCACCGCGCCTGGCATCGCTGACACTGCACGGGCGACCGCTAGCACAACCTCGATACCTGCGCCCATTACCCGCAACGGCAATTCGGCCAGCCCGAATGGCAGCGCGAGAAGCGACACAAGCGCCGCCGGCATCACCCACAACCCGACCACCGGCATTGCGGCGATATTCCCGATCAGGCTGTAGCTCGTATATGTCTGAAAATGGAACGCAGCGATTGGCGCGACGGCCATTCCGGCGATCATCGTCGTCAGCCCGATGCCCCCGGCATAGCGCATCAGGCCCACGCCCGCGCGCGCTGCGATGCCCACCGCCCCACCGACCCCGGCGCCGAGGCCGCGCAGCGGGCTTAAGCCCCGCAGCCGCTCGTAGACTGCGATCAGCGCGGTGGCCGCGGCAAACGACATCTGAAAGCTGACATCAAGCAGGCTCTCCGGGCGCAGCGCGAGGATCAAAAGCGCGGCTATCAGCACATTGCGCAGCGTGAGCGCGGGCCGGTCCAGCATCACGGCCACCAGAAACACCGCAGTCATCAGGAAAGCGCGCTGCGTCGCCACCGATGCGCCGGAGATCAGCAAATAGCCGAGCGCGCCGATCAGCGCGAAGAACGCTGCCCATTTCTTGACCGGATAACGCAAGGCCAGCCCAGGCAGCGCAACCAGCGCCAGCCGCACGGCAAAATAAAGCGAGCCGGCCATGATCGCCATATGCAATCCCGAAATCGCGAGCACATGAGCAAGACCCGCCCCGCGCATCGCCTCTCTCTCGGCCTCAGCAATGCCGCCGCGTTCGCCGCTGATGAGCGCCGTGGCGATGCCTGCTGCGGGACTGGAGAGCGTAGCGTTCACTTCCGCCCCGATCGCTGCGCGCAAGCTGTCAACAGCAGCCCAGAATTGCAGCATCAACGGCGGATCCGGTCCCTCAATCACGGTGATGTCTGACTTTGCGTAGCCGACCGCGCCGAGGCCGATGAAATACGCCATTCGGGCAAAATCGAATCCGCCGGGATGGGTCGGTTCGGGCGGCGCTAACAAGCCCGCATCGACCTGGATCACCGCACCGATGGGCGGTGCGTCTTGCGCATGTGTGCTGACGCGAACGAACCGCGGCGTGGCCTCACGCGCCAGCCCCTTGATCTCGCGCACCCGGATCGTCAGCCGGTTCCGCTGCCCGGCGCGGTTCTCCCATTTCGCGGCCCAGCCCGTGATGGCGGCGAAGTCCATTTTGTCGCTGAGCGCGGGCGCGGCGACAATTTCCGTTCGGACTTTCGCCGCGAAAAATCCCAGCGTGATACAGCATATGGCGCCGCTCAGGAGCAGGCCGAGTGCCGCGCCTCGCGCCATCACGCGCCACGCCAATGCAATGAGAACCATAGCTGCCGCCAGCACCATCGGAGGCTCGCTCGGCAGCGTAAAATAAACGCCGATGCCTGTGCCGAACAAGACAGGCAGCCACAGCGCGAAGCGTCCGCGTTCAATCTCGATCAGCCGGTCTGCCAAACCGGGCCGCGGCACGGCATGTTGTGGCCAAGCGCCAGCCCCGAAATGGCTCATCTCTTCGCCGTGAAGCGCCATTGCTCCTCCGAAAGCCCGTTAGCCCGCCCGCCAGCCAGCTTAACCTGCGCGCGGGGGTGTGTTAGAGCCTCCAGCGAAGGCTTCGCTTCCAGGCGAGGCCAAGCTGGCACCGTCCCGCTTTGTTGTTGCCTCGTCGGCACCCAGCGCCCCTGCAGGTCTTTTACACTTTGTGGGAAATAGCCGGCAAATAAGTCAACGCTTACGTGATTTAAGCAAGGTACACACGCATGAACAACACCGTCGTAACGCGCTTCGCGCCCTCCCCGACTGGTTTCCTCCATATCGGCGGCGCACGCACCGCGCTGTTCAACTGGCTCTACGCCAAGGCCAAGGGCGGGACGATGCTGCTGCGCATCGAGGACACCGACAAGGCGCGCTCCACGCAAGAAGCGATCGACGCGATCATTGACGGTCTGACCTGGCTGGAGCTCGACTGGGAGGGCGAGCCGATATCGCAGTCCGCGCGCGCGCCGCGCCATGCCGAGGTCGTGGAGCAGCTGCTGGCAGAAGGAAAGGCCTATCGCTGCTATGCCACACAAGAAGAGTTGGCGCAGATGCGCGAGCAAGCGCGCGCCGAAGGCCGTGCGCCGCGTTATGACGGACGCTGGCGCGACCGCGACCCGTCCGACGCGCCAGCAGGCGTCCCCGCGGCGATCCGCTTCAAGGCGCCACAAGAAGGAGAGACGGTCGTTGACGACCAGGTGCAAGGCGAGGTCCGCTTCGCCAACAAGGAGTTGGATGATCTCGTGCTCCTGCGGGGCGACGGCTCGCCGACTTACATGCTGTCGGTGGTGGTGGACGATCACGACATGGGTATCACGCATGTGATCCGCGGCGACGATCACCTCACCAATGCCGCGCGTCAGGCGCAGATTTTCCACGCGCTCGGCTGGGAGCCGCCGATATTCGCCCATGTGCCGCTGATCCACGGGCCGGACGGCGCGAAGCTGTCTAAACGTCACGGCGCGCTCGGTGTGGAAGCGTATCGGGCGATGGGCTATCTGCCGGCAGGCTTGCGCAACTACCTTGTGCGGCTCGGCTGGGCGCATGGCGACCAGGAAATATTCTCGACCGAGGAGATGGTCGCTGTCTTTGATCTTGCCGCGATCGGCCGCTCGCCCGCACGCTTCGACTTCACCAAGCTGGAGAGCGTAAACGCGCACTACATCCGCCAGACGCCGGATGACGAGTTGGTGCGGCGCATCCGCGAAACGGTGTCGGATCTGGAGGGTGTCTGCGACCTCGCCGGGCAGGTCGACGAGGACGGATGGGCAAGGCTCAACCAGGCGATGCCGGGGCTGAAACCGCGCGCCAAGACGCTCGTGGAGCTGATGGACACCGCGCGCTATCTCTTCGCCAAGCGCCCGCTGGAGATGGACGAAAAGGCAGAGAAGCAGTTGACCCCGCAAGCGCGCCAGCACCTCGCTGCACTGCACACCTGTTTTGCGGCGCTGGATGACTGGTCAGCTGCATCGCTTGAGGAGGCCGTGCGCACCTATTCGCAGGAGGCGGAGGTCAAACTTGGCAAGATCGCTCAGCCCCTGCGCGCCGCGTTGACTGGCCGGACAGTTTCGCCCGGCATTTTCGAGGTTCTGGAGGTGTTGGGCCGGGATGAGTCCCTGGCCAGGCTGGCTGATCAGGCCGCAACCTGAGCTATCCTCGCGTTCCCTCGGACAATCGAACGTGATGAGATGCGACCGGCGGCGATATTGCCGCACTGCAAAAAACGCGCTAGCAAATGGTTCCATACCTGACGAATGCGTGCGACGCTCTCGGACAATGACCCGCGGCACGGCACGCGCCGTCGCCCGGTCCAGCGAAAACGGGTTTTTTCATCTCAGGAGCGCGACGATGAGCCATTCCGACAGCAGTCCTACGGGAACCAACAGTAAGGCGCAGCACCGGGCACCCGCCAAGTTTTCCGCTGACGAGACCACGTTGGACCTTCCCGTGATGTCCGGTACGATCGGACCGGATGTCGTGGACATTACGAAGTTCTACCGTAACTCCGGCATGTTCACGTTCGACCCGGGGTTCACCTCGACCGCAAGCTGCAAGTCCACCATCACTTATATCGACGGCGACAAGGGCGAGTTGCTGTATCGCGGCTACCCGATCGACGAATTGGCCGAACAGGGCGACTTTCTGGAAACCTGCCATCTGCTGCTCTATGGCGATCTACCGACGCGCGAGCAATACGAGGATTTCGAGAACCGCGTCACCTACCACACCATGATCCACGAGCAGATGAGCCGGTTCTTCACCGGCTTCCGGCGCGATGCGCACCCGATGGCGATCATGGTGGGCGTGGTCGGCGCGCTGGCCGCGTTCTACCACGACTCAACCGACATCAGTGATCCGGTCCAGCGCGACATTGCCGCGCTGCGGATGATCGCCAAGATGCCGACAATTGCCGCGATGGCCTATAAATATTCGGTAGGCCAGCCGTTCGTGTATCCGCGCAACGAGCTGAACTATGCGCACAACTTTCTCTACATGTGCTTTGCGGTGCCCTGCGAGGAATATAAGCTCAACCCTGTACTCGCGCGTGCAATGGACCGGATCTTCATCCTCCACGCGGACCACGAGCAGAATGCTTCCACCTCGACAGTGCGCCTTGCCGGTTCGTCGGGCGCGAACCCGTTCGCGTGCATCGCCTCGGGCATCGCCTGTCTGTGGGGGCCCGCGCATGGCGGCGCGAACGAGGCGGCGCTTAACATGCTGCAGGAAATCGGAACGGTCGATCGCATCCCAGAGTTCATCGACCGAGCGAAGGACAAGGATGATTCATTCCGCCTGATGGGTTTCGGCCACCGGGTCTACAAGAACTATGATCCGCGTGCCAAGGTGATGCAGCAGACCGCGCGTGAGGTGCTGGAGCTGGTCGGCGTGCAAAACGATCCGTTGCTGCAGGTCGCGCAGGAGCTTGAGAAGATCGCGCTCGAAGATCCGTATTTCGTTGACCGCAAGCTGTATCCAAACATCGACTTCTATTCAGGCATCACGTTGAAAGCGCTGGGCTTCCCGACATCGATGTTCACCGTGCTGTTCGCCATTGCCCGCACGGTTGGATGGATCGCGCAGTGGAAGGAGATGATCGCCGATCCGGATCAGAAGATCGGGCGTCCCCGCCAGCTCTATATCGGCCCGGCGCGCCGTGATTACGTCGCGATCCAGGACCGCTGAGCATTACTCCGCGAGCGGCTCGGCCCGCGCAGCTTCGGCGCGCCCACCGCTAAGGATACGCAAGCTCACCTCGGCCGCGCGCGCGCTGGGCTTGTCTCCAGAGGCGCGCATGATCATACGCACCCGAGCAACGGCGTCTTGCTGTCGCGCGCGCTCAGGCGTTTGCGCAAGCAGCGGGGCGAGCGCAGTGCTCAGGGTCTCCGGGTTGCAGTCATCCTGCACAAATTCTGGAAACGCGTTCTCCTGCAGCACCAGATTTGCAAGCACGATCGAGGGCACGTTCATCAGAAAGCGCAATGACGCTGCGACAGCATCGACCTTGTAGCCAACAACCATCGGCGTGCCCACCAGGCCAAGCTCCAGGGTGACAGTGCCCGACGCGGCCAATGCGGCATCGGCCAGACGGAACGCGCGAAACTTGTCTTGCGCGCCTTCGATCAGGGTTGCCGGGGCCGGCCAATCTGCCAAGGCTGTTTCGATTTGCTCGCGCAGCGTGGACACAGCCGGGATGATAACCTGCGGCTCAAGCCCCTGCGCGCCAAGCCGGGCCACCGTCTCGCCGAACGGCGCCATCAGGCGGCGCACCTCCGTTGCCCGGCTGCCCGGCAGCACAACAAGGACCGGCTTGCTCCGATCAATCCCGAGGCGCTGTGCCAGCACATCTGGGTCGAGTGAGCGTATCCAGGCGTCCTGCTCGACGAGCGGATGGCCGACATAAGTGCACGGCGGCCCGCCGAGACGTTCGTGCGCCTCCGGTTCAAATGGCATGAGCGCGAGAATGTGATCCACGTAAGCCCGCATCTTGCGCGCGCGCCCGGGCCGCCAGGCCCAAACGGAGGGCGATACGTAGTTGATGATGGGGATGTCTGGACATTTACGCCGGATGCGCTTGGCAATCGGGTGGGTGAACTCAGGACTGTCGATGATGACGACGAGGTCGGGGCCAGCAGCGACCGCTGCATCTACGGTCTGGTAAACACGGCGCACCAAGCCAGGCAGGCGCGCCAGAATTGCAAGCGGCCCCATCACCGCGACTTCGGACAGCGGGAAAAGGCTTTTGAGACCATGCTCCGCCATCTCCTCGCCGCCAACGCCGGAATAGACTAGCGGCACATCGCTGCGCGCGTTCAGCGCCGCCATGAGCTTGCCGCCCAGCGCATCGCCGGAATGCTCCCCGGCCACAATAAAGATATGTCGTGAGCGCGGCTTCACGCCCTGGCTCCTTCTGATCGGGACGTATCGGCGTCAGTCCCCGGCCCTCTCGGCATCGCGCGCGTTCCCCAGTGGTGAGGTCGGCTGCGCTCTTCCCAGCCCGGCCTCTGGCAAATCCGATCCGGCCTCAACGCCTAACACGAAAAGCCCGAGTTTGTCCGCTGTTTCCACGAGCGTCTGCGGCTCTGCAAGGAGCACCTCGCCCTGCGCGACCGCAATCCCAGCCAGCCCGGCCTCAGCCGCCAGTTCGGCGGTTTTCGGGCCAATCGTGGGCATATCCACGCGCAGTTCCTGACCCGGCTTGGGTGCCTTCACCAGCACGCCGTGGCGATGAGAAAGCCCCCACTGACGAAGACCGGCGCAGCGGCGGAGCATCGCGTCGGTACCTTCAGCCGCTTCAATGCCGAGAACGTATCCGCGCGCAACAACAACAGCCTGGCCGACGTCATGCGGCCCAAGGGCGCGAAGCACCGCCAGCGCCTTGGAGATATCCTGTCGCTCCTCATTGCGCGGTTGCGCGCGGGTCAATCTGCCAGACGGGGCCGTGAGGTCGGAAGCAATTTCATGCGCGCCGCGGACGGTAAAACCCTGTTGCTCGAAGAACTGGACGACGCGTTTGAGAACCGCGTCATCACCGCCGCGCGTCAGCCGGTAAATGGTCGGCGCGTAACGGATCAGGCCGAAATCGAGGCTGATCGACGCGAGCCGGGGTCGGCGTACGCCGCCGACAATCACGATCTCATTGCAACCATGCTGGCGCAGTAATCTGAGCATCCGACTGATCTGGCCCCAGCGCATCCAGTCATGCGCATATTCCGAAATCCCCGGCTCGGCCAGACCATGAAACCCGAGGATATAAGGGGTGCGACCTTGCTCGCGCGCGCGCTGGGCTATGTGGAGCGGCAGTGTTCCAGCCCCGGCGACGATGCCCAGCGGTCTGGCGTCAGCGTCCGCACCCATCCCTGGTCCAATCAGCTATTGGCTTGCGCCATTGACGCCATGGCGCGGCAGGCATAGCGGCCGGTTCGACTCGGTGCGCACGAAGCTCAGAATGCGCTGCACCGCCGGCTCATCGCCGTAGGCTTCTTCCACCGCGCCAAGCCGTTCAGGCAGCGTGTGTTCCTCGGCAAACAGCAAGCGGAAAGCCTGTCGCATCTGGTGGATCTGCTCGCGCGAGAACCCGTTGCGCTTCAGTCCGACGACGTTCAGCCCCGCAAGTCTGGCCCGGTTGCCAAGCGCCATGCCATACGGGATCACGTCATTCTCGACACCCGACATGCCACCGATGAAGGCATAGGCGCCAATGCGCGCAAACTGATGAACAGCGCAAAGGCCGCCGAGAATGGCGTGGTCTTCGACCTTGCAGTGGCCAGCCAGTGTCGCGTTATTGGCGAAGATGACGCGGTTGCCGACCACGCAATCATGCGCGATATGCGCGCCGACCATGAACATGTTGTGATCGCCCACACGGGTGAGGCTTCGCCCGGTCGTGGTGCCGGGGTTCATCGTCACATGTTCGCGGATGATGTTATTGCACCCGATCTCGAGGTGAGTGTCCTCGCCGCGGTATTTGAGGTCTTGCGGAGGCGTTCCGAGCGCGGCGAAGGCCGAGATCTTGGTTCCCTCCCCGATCGCCGTGTGGCCTTCGACAACCACATGCGAATGGAGTTGCACGTTGCGGCCCAACCTCACATTTGGGCCGACGACGCAGAACGGGCCGATGTTGACCCCCTCTTCGAGTACGGCCCCCGGATCGACCACGGCGGAGGGGTGAATGACGGGAGCACCGTCGGAGGCGGAAGGAGTCGCGGACGATATGGTCATTCTGGAGCCAGGCTCCCTATGTTGAGTTTTCGGCTGGTCACGCCCAAGAAAACGCCGGCGCGCGTCTTTCGTTGCCGCGCCGGGGTGCGCTAGACCCTGTTGAGCGAACAATTGTGTGCTGAGCAGGCGCTGAGATGGTGTATTTTCGCGTGTCGGTCGCTTCGCACTCGCCTCTGGCTATTGGCGCGCAACCGGTGCGAACTCTTGCTGCAAGTGCTACGGCGCGTGGTTTTCAAGTCGGCGCCTTTTCGGTTTCAACAATCATGGCGCTAATTTCGGCCTCTGCCACGCTTTGACCGTCCACCTTGGCGTCAGCCCGGAAACGCCAGACCCGACCACGGTTGCGCACCTTCTCGACGTGATAATGCACAACGTCGCCCGGGGTCACCGGTCGGCGAAACTTCGCTCGGTCAATGGACATGAAATAGACGAGTTGCGGCTCGAAATCATCGCCGAGGCTCGCGACGCAGAGTGCGCCCGCGGTCTGCGCCATTCCCTCAATCAGAAGCACGCCCGGCATCACCGGGAACTCAGGGAAGTGCCCCTGAAAGAACGGCTCGTTAATTGTGACGTTCTTGATGCCGGTGGCCGCACTATCGCCGTCCATATCGATGATTCGGTCGACCAGCAAAAACGGATAGCGGTGGGGCAGCAGTTTCAGCAGCCTCGAAACATCCGCTGTGTCAAGATGACGTGTCTGTGATGTCTCGTCCATTCCGTCACCGCTCCCAGACGCCATTGGCCTCCATCTCAGTTCAAAAACTGCTTCAGCCGCGCCAAGACTTTTCCGTTCAGTGTCTCGCCTAGCGCCTTGACGACGGCGAGCTCGCGAGACCATTGCGCCATCGGCTTGGCCGGTACGCCGCCCCAGCGCTCACCAGCGGGGATCGAATGAGATACGCCGCTCATGGCTGCGATCTGCGCACCCGCGCCGATGCGGATATGCCCGGTGACGCCCGTTTGCCCGCCCATCACGACAAAGTCTTCAAGCACCGTGCTGCCCGAAATGCCGACCATGCCTGCGAGCACGCAATGGCGACCGATCTGGACGTTATGGCCGATCTGAACGAGGTTATCAATCTTCGTGCCCTCTCCAATCACAGTATCCGACAAGGCACCGCGATCGATCGTGCTGCCCGCGCCGATTTCAACGTCATCTTGAATGATCACGCGGCCGATCTGCGGAATCTTGAGGTGCCCCTGCGGCCCCATGGCAAACCCAAATCCGTCGGTCCCAATGCTGGCGCACGCGTGGATCACAACGCGATCCCCTACGAGCGCATGCGTTACACTGGCATTCGGTCCGACATAGGCATCTCGCCCGATCGTGACCCGGTATCCAATGACAGCCCCGGCAGCGATGACTGTTCCAGCGCCGACATATGCCTCTGGGCCGACCACCGCCCCCGGCTCAATCAACGCGCCTTCTTCAACCTTTGCATCGGGATGAACCGGCCCGCCTTCGCCTCGATAGACCAGCGGACGCCTGCTGTCAGGGTAGAAAAGAAACAGCGTGCGCGCCAAGGCATGGTAGGGCTGATCTGTAAAAAGCCCGATCGTCTGGTCGGGCAGCTTGTCGGCAAACGCCTCACGCGTAAAACATGCCGTCGCGGAGGACTTTTGCAACTGACCCACATATCGCTGGTTGTCGAGGAAGGACACGTCGCCAAGCCCGGCGTCGGATAGGGTGCGCACATCCGACACCATACAGCCTTGATCTGCCCCTGAGGCGAGTATCGCACCGGCCCGATCGGCGATCTCGGAGACCGAAAACGGGCCATGTCGACGAAAGAAGCCTCGATGCGTCATGCTGCAGGTCTTCCCCGCAGCAGACATGTCCGCTGCGGCGCTGTGCTCTCTCTAGAATTGAGTGGTCGTACCGAAGCCGAACACCTCTTCCTCGTCGAAATCTTCGCTCGTGATCACGTAGGAGAAGTCCGCGCGCAGTGGGCCGACCGGTGAATTCCACAACACGCTTGCGCCGACAGACGAGCGGATTGCTTCGCTGTCCTGGCAGGTCCCCATATCGCTCTCATCTTGGCACTCAGCGTCGGACGCATCCGTGCCAAAGACAGAGCCCGCATCCGCGAACACAGCACCAGATAGACCCAACTCATCAGGAATAAATGGGAAGGGGAAGCGCAATTCAACATTTGCGGCGTAGAAGGACTTACCACCCAAGGCGTCACCATTCGCGTCACGCGGCCCAAGACCACTGCTCTCGAAACCACGGATCAGATTGTTTCCCTTATAAAATGCATCGGTGAGACGTACGTCATCACCGGAAACACCTTCAATATGCCCCCCAATCAAGCGGCCCACGAGCGTGACGCCGTCCATGATCGGGTAATAGCCGCGCGCCTCTGCGGTTGTGCGCAGGTAATTCACGTCGCCGCCGACGCCGGCAAATTCCTGATTAAGAGCCATGTAAAGTCCGTTGGTCGGGCTTTGCCGCAAGTTGCGGGTATCGTAGACGAGGCTGTACCCGACGGCGGAAACCTGCGAGGTACCCTCCAGCTCCCTGACGGCGTCGGAGGCGTCATCTTCGATGTCATACACCTCCTCCTGGGTGAAGGAATAATTTGTCGTCAGCACAGTGTCTTCCGCGACCATGAAACCGAAGCGCAGCGCACCACCAGTACGGCGGCTCTTGTAGCCTGCCTCATCGGAATAATCGAGCTCCTTGTGGAACACATCGAAGCCTGCTGACATGTTGCGGCCGAGGAAGCGCGGCTCTGTGAAACTCAGGTCGATCTGGGCGCGCTCGAAGCTGCCCGAGAGCTTCAGGCGAACAAACTGGCCGCGGCCCATGAAGTTGCGCTCGGTGTAGCTCACCTCGCCAACCACGCCCTCCAGCGATGAATAACCGCCGGCAATACCAAACTCGCCCGAAGCCTGCTCCACGACGTTCACGTTCAGAATGACGCGATCGCGTGCAGACCCCTGCTCCTGGGATATTTCAACCGTTTTGATGTATCCTTTGCCCTGAATGCGGCGTTTGGATTGCTCGACGAGCTGGCGATTGTAAGGATCGCCTTCGGCCAGCAACAGCTCCTGGCGCAATACATATTCGCGAGTGCGCACGTTACCGAAGATGTTGATGCGCTCGACATAAATGCGCGGACCACGTTCGATGACGAAACTCACATCGATCGTCAAGGAAATCGGATCGCGGTCGACCTGCTTGCGCACGCGAGCGAATGGAAAGCCCATCTTTGCCGCTTCCAGCGTCAGGCGCTCGGCCGTCCGGTCAATCTTCAGCCCGTTGAAGGTGTCACCCTGCTCAACAAGGATCTCGTCCTGCAGCATCTCCGGGTCCAGACCAGGAAGCTCGGATTGCAGCGCAATATCGCCAAACGTGTACTTTGGCCCCTCTTCCAGGCTGAACGTGATGAAAAAGCCCTCGCCGTCAGGCGCGAGGTCAGCCACCGCGGAGATGATGCGCACCTCGGCATAACCGTTCTCGATATAAAACCGGCGAAGGAGCGCCCGGTCCAGGTTGAGCCGATCCTGATCATAGACGTCGGTCGGCTTCAGGAAGCTTAGCCAGCTCGACTCGCTCGTGGTAATCACCTCGCGAAGCTGACCGTCCGAAAACGCCATGTTGCCGACAAAAGAGATGCCGCGAACCTTCGTGCTCTCGCCCTCGTTGATCTCGAAGACGAGATCAACCCGGTTGTGAGGCAGCTTGATGATTTTGGCGTCGACCTGAGCATTGTAGTAGCCCGAGGCACGATAAATGTTCAAAAGGCGCTGGACGTCGCTCTGAGCCGCAGCGCGCGTGTAAACCGAGCGTGGACGCAACTGCACCTCTTGTGACAGCGTGCTGTCATCAAGTTCGTCGTTTCCTTCAAACGCTACCCGATTCACGACAGGATTCTCGACCACTGTCACTGTCACAACGCGGCTTGCATAAGCGATATTGACATCCGCGAACAAGCCGGTGGCGAAGAGCGCTTTGAAGCTTTCGTCAGCTGCGCGAGCGCTGTACTGGCTGCCGACAGAGAATGTCAGATAGGATTTGACGGTCTCCGGCTCGACGCGCTTGTTCCCGCTCACGCGAATATCCGAGATCGTTTGAGCAGATACCGACGCAGTGCCAACTGTGACATCCGCCGCTGTAACCGCCGCAAAACTCAGTAACACGGAAAGCGCTGCCGCCGCGCACTTAAGGATAAATTTCACCATCGACCTGAGTGCCCCTCGAAATCTCTTTTTGCCCCTAGTCCGTTCGCAGCCAGTGCGCGCACGGTCCCGTCAGCTCAGTTCAAATCCCGCGCTACACTAAGGCGTCTGTTTATGACTGCATAGTGGCACGGGGCCGGTGGTCAGAATTCTGCGCCCGGTACGTGGCACGTGCGCCACGCACTGCCAGCACGGGCAGGATACGCGAAACGGATTGTTGTTTTTCTGCCGGCTTGCAACTTTTTTCATTTCGCGTTCACGTTGCTTTTCCCGGTTCATTCAATCAGTTGCATGACATCGTTCCACGTTACGAAGACCATTAACATGAGAACGAGCGCCATACCAATGCGAAACCCGATTTCCTGCGCTTTCTCGTTCAATGGGCGGCCACGTATGGCTTCTATGCCATAGAATACGAGGTGTCCGCCGTCGAGGACTGGGATCGGAAACAAATTGATCAACCCGATGCTGATGGAGATAATCGCGGTCCAGCGCAGCAACTCCGGAATGCCGATCGACGCAACTTCCTTTGACATTTGCGCGATTCGCACCGGTCCGCCAAGCTGATCCGCCGATGCGCGCCCGCCGACAAGCTCGCCGATGAAGATTATCGGCTGTTTCATCCAGAACCAAGTTTCCTGGAAGCTCTGGCCCACGGCCTCTAGCGGCCCGTAGGTCTTGGTGATCACCTCGCTGCGGTCTGCGCCGCCGCGTATCCCGATTCGCGCGATCTTGGCCGAACCAAACCGGCTCTCGGTCTCGACCAGTTCCGGGGTCACCGTGAGGCTGATGCGCTCGCCGCCACGCTCGACCAACACATCCAGCGGCCGCTCCGCGCTCAAGCCGACGATGCGTACCATCTCCTGAAAGCCCTCGACTTGCGTGCCGTCGATGCTGAGGATCAGATCGCCGGGCTGAAAGCCGGCGCGCTCAGCAGGACTTTCAGCAACGACTTCCTCGACGCGCGGCTCAATGACCGTCTTGCCATAGACCATGAACAATCCGGTAAAGATCAACAGCGCCAGCAGGAAGTTGGCGAACGGTCCGGCCGCGACCACCATCGCGCGCACGCCAACGGGTTTGAACTGGAACATGCGCGCGCGCTCCTGCGGCGACACGTTGGCGGCGGCTTCCTGGCTCGGCATGCTTGCCGCGTTTTCATCGCCAACGAACTTCACGTAGCCGCCCAGCGGGATCCACGCGACCCGCCAGCGCGTGCCGTGCTTGTCTTGAAAGCCGCCGATCTCCGGCCCAAAGCCAATGGAAAAGGCTTCCACCGCCACGCCGTTCATGCGCGCAACAAGGAAATGGCCCATCTCGTGGATGAAGACCACGATGCCGAGCACGACCAGAAACGGAATCGCCCAAGCAAGCACGGTGGTCGCGAACGCGAATAAACTCTCGATAATGCCCATTGGCTGTTACGTCTCCATGATGGATTGTGAGCGCGCTGGACGGATCATCCGGCCTAGGCGCGCATGAACTTGCTGAGTAAAGCCTGCGCGATTTCGCGGGCCTGCTGATCCGTCGCCAGAACATCCTCTAACGTCTCCGGCGCCGCCGTTCCGATTTCTCCAGCCGCGCGATCAAGTGTGCACGCGATCAGCTCGGGTATGGCCATGAAGCCGATGCGTTCGTTCAAGAACGCGGCCACGGCGATTTCGTTCGCGGCGTTTAGCACCGTCGGCGCGCTCCCCCCCGCTTCCAGCGCCTCGCGCGCGATACGCAGGGCCGGGAAGCGCACCTCATCCGGCGCCTCGAAAGTCAATTCGCCGATCCGCGGGAGGTCGAGCCGCTGCGCAGGCGCGCACATCCGATCCGGCCAGGCCAGCGCGAAGGCAATCGGCGTACGCATGTCTGGCGCGCCCATCTGCGCAAGAACCGAGCCGTCGCAATATTCCACCAGGCAGTGAATGATGGATTGCGGGTGCACCACGACGCCGAGCTGACCCTTTTCGACCGGGAACAGGTAATAGGCCTCTATCAACTCCAGCCCCTTGTTCATCAACGTGGCGCTGTCGATGGTGATCTTCTGGCCCATCTCCCAGTTCGGATGTTTCAGCGCCTGGTCGGGCCGGGCTGCGCGCAACTGGTCAAGGCCCCACTCACGGAACGGACCGCCTGAGGCCGTGAGCACGATACGCTCGATCGCGCCCTGCGGATGGCCTTGCATGGCCTGTTGGGCGGCAGAGTGTTCCGAGTCGACCGGCAACAGCGTGCTCCCGCCAGCCTCGACAGCGCGCAAGAACGCATCGCCCGCCGAGACCAGGCATTCTTTGTTCGCCAGCGCAACACACAGCCCCTGCTCAGCCGCTGCGAAAGCCGGGCGCAAGCCCGCCGCACCAACAATTGCCGCCATGATCCACTCGGCCGGAGCGCGTGCGGCGTCAACAACCGCGTCCTCGCCTGCCGCAATGGCGATATCAGTGCCGGACAAAGCCTCCTTGAGCGCCGTGTACTGCGCAGGATCGCCGATAACCGCCAACTCGGCGCGATGTTCAATCGCCAGCTCGGCCAATCGCATGGCGTTTGTGTTGGCGGTCAGCGCGACGATATCGGCGCAGCCCGGGTTGCGCGCGATCAGATCCAGCGTGTTTTCGCCAATGGAGCCGGTTGCGCCCAGCACGCTGACCCGCTTGGACGGCTGCGCAGAGATCGTCCGGGCGAGCGCCGCCTCGCCTGGCGTGGGGTGCGCATGATCCGGCCTGTCGTCTCGGGTAATCTTCAACTCCGCCTCACCGATTTTGCTCAGCCCCAAACCACCAGCGCATACCCTGGCGCGTCCGGCGAGCGGACCAGCGCCACTGCCGCACAGGTCAGCGCCGCGAACACCAGTCCGTCCACCCGATCCAGCACGCCCCCATGGCCAGGGATGATGCCGCTCGCATCCTTTCGGCCGAACAGACGCTTGATCTGCGACTCGCCCAGGTCTCCGGCCTGGGCAACCAGCGAGACGACCGCGCTCAACACCAAAGCCGAGGCGAGCGCCTGTGTGCCAGCCACCACTATGAGTATTGCCGTGCCAAGCGCTGTCGCGCAGATCAGGCCACCCAGAAAGCCAGCCCAGGTCTTCTTCGGCGAAATGTCCGGTGCAAGTAGCGGCCCGCCAACCGTTTTGCCGAAGATATAGGCTGCCGTATCCGTCGTCCAGACGGTGATAAAGATGAAAAGTACGGCATACCAGCCGAATTCCGGATCAGCCCGGATCCAGACCAGCGCGATGCTCGGCAAACCCACATAATAAACGCCGGTGGCCGACCACCACGATTGCGCTGTACCCATCTCCAATCGGCGCAACACGAACACCGCAAGCGTGCCCGCCACGATCGCCAGCAGCGCGCAACCGGGACAGTCCGATGCCGCAAGCACGGTCGCGATCGCGGTCGCGCCGACCTGAACTGCCCAGGCCGCGTCAAAGCCACTGGCACAGACCAGTCGGCCCCACTCCCAGGCCATGACCGCCACAAACATCGTAACCAGCAGCGCAAACGGCAACGGCCCCGCATAGGTCAGCGCGAGCGCTCCCGCGCTGAGCGCCAAGCCTGAGATGATGCGAAGCGTGAGCTTGTTCATCGGCGCGCGCGGGCCAGGCGGATTGTCGGTGCCAAGCGGCTTGGTGCGTCGTGATGGCTGGCGCATGGCTCGCGAGCTTACCTTGTTCGAAAATGGCCTGAGATCGCAGCGCGCGATGGAGACAGCCGCTCACAATTGTAGAAACCTATTTGGCGATTGGGCGATATACCCCCAAGCGCACCATACTCGTCAACACGAGGCGGCTTGCCCAAGTGGGTTTCGGGCGCAACGAAACGCGTACGGGCCGATGCGTTCGCAAGGCCGGGGTTGGGCAAGCTAAACCGCGGCTATCCCGGCGGACGAGATCAGGCTGAGCGCCGGGCTGCCAGGCCACCGAAGCGCCGTTCGCGGTTCTGATATGCGCTGATGGTGCGCACCAACGCGTCGCGGTCAAAGTCCGGCCAATAGTCCTCGACAAACATCAACTCGGCATAAGCAAGCTGCCAGAGCAGGAAATTGCTCAAGCGCACCTCGCCGCTGGTGCGGATCAGCAGATCAGGGTCGGGCAGACCATGCGTATCGAGCCGCTCCTCGAGCGCGGCCATATCCACATCTTCAGGACGTATCGCGCCGCAGGCCACGTCCTCAGCCAATTGCCGCGCCGCCCGGGCGATCTCGTCGCGTGCCCCATAATTGAACGCGACGGTCAGTTGCAAACCAGTGTTTCGGGCTGTCAGTGCATGGGCATCGGCGATCATCGCCGTGATCTCTGGGTCGACGCGGTGAGACGTGCCGATTACGCGCACGCGCACCCGGTTCTCATGGAGCTCGGCGAGTTCCTGGCGAATAAAGCGCTTGATAAGGCTCATCAGAGCGTCGACTTCATCTTGCGGCCGACGCCAGTTCTCTGACGAAAAGCTGAACAGCGTCAGATATTCGATGCCAAGCTCTGCGGCGGTACGTACGCACTCCTTGACCCGATCAACGCCCTTGCGGTGCCCTTCGACACGTGGCAGCCCGCGCGCTTGCGCCCAGCGCCCGTTGCCATCCATGATGATGGCGATATGGTGAGGGACTGTAAGACGCTGGTCAGCCTGGACGTCATTATCGTGGTGCATCTTCTCTCGCCGCGGCCTTTTATCAGGTTGCCCTTGTAAGCGTCTTACAACCTAAACTTGCATGATTTCCTTTTCCTTGTCAGCAAGCGCGGCGTCAATCTCGGCGATGTACTTGTCGGTCAGTTCCTGAACATCCTCGGAGAGCGCATGGTGGTCGTCCCTGCCGATCACGCCGTCTTTCTCCTGCCTCTTGAGTTGCTCCATGCCATCGCGGCGCACATTTCGCACTGCCACGCGGGCGGCTTCGGCATATTTGGCGCAAACCTTCGCCAGCTCGCGACGGCGTTCCTCGTTCATCTCCGGAATGGGCAGCCGCAGAGTGGTGCCGTCAACGACGGGGTTCAGCCCCAGGTCAGATTCGCGAATCGCCTTGTCGACCGCGCTCACATTTGACTTGTCCCAGACCTGGACGCTGATCATGCGCGGCTCTGGCACGCTGACCGTCGCGACCTGGTTGATCGGCATTCGGCTGCCGTAGGCATTCACCGTAATGGGGTCAAGCAAACTTGCGCTGGCCCTGCCCGTGCGCATGCCGCTGAATTCCTGCTTCAGAACACTGATGGCGCCCTGCATGCGTTTCTCTAGCGCCCGGGCGTCAAACTCGCCTGCCTCTTCCGACATCCTTCTCTCCTTGTCCGCCTCAAAGCGGTATGACGCGGTACGGCGCGCGGCGCAAGCGCCGGCTTCTGCCTGCCAATCCGCGCGGCTTAGCGCGTCACGGTCGTGCAACGTGTTTGTCCGGTCAAGACATTCACGAGGCTCCCGGGCTCATGCATCGAAAAGACCACGATCGGGATATCGTTGTCGCGGGCCAGCGCGATCGCTGCCCCGTCCATGACCCTGAGATCGCGGTTCAGCACGTCGTCATAGCTCAGGTGATCATAGCGCACCGCGGATGGGTCAAGAGCAGGGTCCGCCGAATAGACGCCATCGACCGATGTTCCTTTCAAGATCGCATCGCACTGCATTTCAGCAGCGCGCAACGCGGCCGTGGTATCGGTCGTGAAGAAGGGATTGCCAGTCCCGCCGGCGAAGATGAGGGTGCTACCCGCATCGAGTGCGGCGCGCGCCTCATCGCGCCGAAATGAGCGGCAAATGGTCGGCATCTGGATGGCGCTGAAAGTGAGAGTATCGACACCGGCACGGCGCAAGGCATTTTCCAGCATCAGCGCGTTCATGACCGTAGCCAACATCCCGACATCGTCGGCTTTTGCTCGGTCCATACCATCCGCCGCGCCGGCCACGCCGCGAAAAATATTGCCACCGCCGATCACCAAAGCGATTTGGACGCCGTGCGAGAGCGCGGCAGCAATTTCTCCAGAAATCCGCTGAAGCACAGCCGGGTCCGCGCCGAAAGACTGGCTTCCCAGTAAAGCCTCTCCCGACAGCTTCATCAACACACGGTTGTATCTTGCGGTCGTGCCGGCCATTGCTCAGTCGCGTCCTCGTTCCGGCCCGCCGCGCTGGCCGCTCAGGAGCCTGATGCCATGGCTGCGACCTCTGCAGCGAAGTCTGCTTCTTCCGTTTCGATGCCCTCGCCCAACGCATAGCGCTCGAAGCCCACGACCTTGACTGGCGCGCCGATGTCCTCGGCGGCTGCCTTGACAGCCTTCTCGACCGTATTGTCCGGGTCTGTGACCAGCGCCTGCTTCATCAGGACGACTTCTTGATAATATTTGTTCAGACGGCCTTCGACCATCTTGTCGATGATGTTTTCAGGCTTGCCCGAGTCTCGTGCCTGCTCGACCAGAACCGCGCGTTCGCGGTCCACCACTGCCGGGTCGAGACTGTCGACATCCACCGCCAGCGGGCTGGTCGCGGCAACATGCATCGCAAGCTGTTTGCCCAGCGCCGCCAACTTGTCCTGGTCGCCGGTCGACTCAAGGCCGACGATCACGGCGATCTTGCCCATGCCCGGCGCCACGGCGTTGTGGACATAGCTGGCGACGATGCCGTCTGATACTTCGATATGAGCGGTGCGGCGCAGGCGCATGTTTTCGCCGATGGTAGCGATCATCTCGGCGATGTAGTCGTTGACCGGCTTATCGCTGCCAGGGTAGATCTGCGCGCCGAGCGCGTCCACGTCGCCCTGCGCGTCCAGCGCCAGCTTGGCGATCTCGCCGACCATGCTCTGGAACTGTTCGTTGCGCGCGACGAAGTCGGTTTCCGCGTTGACCTCGACGATCGCACCCTTCTTGCCCTCAACAGCCACGCCCACGAGGCCATCGGCAGCGGTGCGCCCGGCCTTCTTCGCGGCCTTCGCGAACCCTTTTGCGCGCAGCCAGTCAACCGCCGCGTCCATGTCGCCGCCGGTCTCGGTCAGCGCCTTCTTGCAGTCCATCATGCCCGCGCCGGTCTTCTCGCG
>CAYVFK010000007.1:0-22045 GCA_964450925.1 uncultured Hyphomicrobiaceae bacterium
GTGTCTTTTATGCCCGCCAACTGGATGACACCATTCAGGCCGAAATCCGCGGATTGGCGGAGCAGTACCGCCTGGGCGGACTGCCACGGCTCAATCAGGTGGTGACGCAACGCAGCGCCGCGGCGGGTGCAGGTCTTTACCTCATCGCAAGCGCGGATGGTGAGCGGGTCTCCGGCAATTTGGCCGCTCCATCCGAAGCACTTCTTGACGAGCGCGGGCGGGTGCAATTCCGCTACCGCGCACTGGGCCCCGAAGGAGAAGAAACCCGGCTGGCTGTCGGACAGGTCTTTGAGCTTTCTGGCGCTTACAAGCTTGTTGTCGGCCGCGACATAGAGGACCGGCGCAAGCTGGAGGCCATTTTCACCTCGGCTTTCGTGTGGGGCGTCGGGTTCATCGCGCTGATCGGCGTGCTCGGCGGACTGCTGGTCAGCCGCGTGCTGCTGCGCCGAATCGGGGCGATCACCAACACCAGCCAGTGCATAATGCACGGCGATCTTTCGCAGCGCGTGCCGCTGGCGGGCACGGGCGATGAGCTGGACCGGCTGGCGGACAACCTTAACACCATGCTAGACCGGATCGAGAGGCTGGTCGCCGGGCTGCGCGAAGTGTCCGACAACATCGCGCATGACCTCAAGACGCCGCTCACGCGGATGCGCAACCGGATCGACACCACGCTGCGCGACGCGCCGGACACCGAAACCTACCGCGACACGCTGATCCAGACTATCGAGGAAGCCGACGAACTGATCCGCACCTTCAACGCGCTGTTGAGCATCGCGCGGCTGGAAGCAGGCGCGCAAGTCGAAGAGTTCGAGACCTTCGATCTCGCCACTCTGGCGACGGATGCGGCAGAGCTTTACGAGCCAGTCGCTGAGGGCGAAGGCATCGCCGTGTTGCTGGATGCGCCAGCGCCGGCGCAGGTCAATGCCAACCGGCAGTTGCTGGCCCAAGCCACAGCCAACCTGATCGACAATGCGCTGAAATATGCGCGGCCTGCACAAGGTGACGGCACGATCACCATACGCGTCGAACTTGACGGGTCGCAGGTCAGGCTGATCGTCGCCGACAACGGCCCCGGCATTCCCGAGGATCAGCGCGAACGGGCGCTGAAACGCTTCACGCGGCTAGAGACCAGCCGCTCTCGACCTGGTAGCGGGCTTGGCTTGAGCCTTGTCGCGGCAGTGGCGCGGCTGCATGGCGGCTGCATCGCGCTTGAGGATAATCTGCCGGGTCTGCGGGTCGTCATTACGCTGCCAGCGGCGCGAGACGGCACCGGAAAGGCGCACGCATGACCGATATCCCGCTTGCACAGCAGATTACCGCAACGCCCGTCACAGCCGACGAAGGGGTGGCCGCACATTTCATCTGCGATCTTAGCGCGCGCGCATCCGAAGCCGGACTGGCGGATCTCGTGGCCCTTCTTGGATCAGGCGGGCCCGCAGCGGAACTGCTGCGCGGCATCGGCGCGAACTCGCCCTACCTCTCCAGCTTGTGCCTGCGCAACCCGGAGGCGCTCTCGCTGAGCCTGTTACAATCGCCCGACGCGCGGCTGGCGCAGATCACCGATGCGCTCGCCGAAGCAATGAGGACGGACCAGCAAAAGGCGGCGATGCACGCGCTGCGCCAGGCCAAGAACCGCTATGCGCTGTGCGTCGCGCTTGCCGATCTGGGCGGTGCGTTTGATCTGGACCGGATGATGGACGTGTGGTCGCAAGCAGCGGATACGCTGCTGCAGCACGCCGTGCGCTTTTGTCTGCGGCGCAGCGCGGCGCGCGGCAAGTTCCAGCCGGCCGACCCCGAAGCGCCGGAGCGCGCCAGCGGCTTGATCGTGCTCGCAATGGGGAAATACGGCGCGGGCGAGCTAAATTATTCCAGCGACATTGACCTGATCGTGTTCTACGAGCCGGACCGCGCGCCGCTCGCACCCGGCGAAGAACCGGCGCCGTTTTTTGTCCGGCTCACGCGCGATCTGGTCCAGTCACTGAGCGAGCGCGACGTCGAGGGCTATGTGTTTCGCACCGATCTGCGCCTGCGCCCCGACCCATCCTCCACACAGGTCGCGCTGTCGATCGATGCCGGCTTGCAGTATTACGAGAGCCACGGCCAGAACTGGGAGCGCGCGGCGTTCATCAAGGCGCGTCCGGTCGCAGGCGACGTCGCGGCAGGTGAGCAGTTTTTGCACGAACTCGCGCCGTTCGTCTGGCGCAAATATCTCGACTTCGCCACCATCGCTGATGTCCACGCGATGAAGCGCCAGATCCACGCCATGCGCGGCCACGGCAAAATCGCGCTGCACGGCCACAACCTCAAGCTTGGGCGCGGCGGCATCCGCGAAATCGAGTTTTTCGTCCAGACGCAGCAACTCATCGCGGGCGGGCGGCAGCCGGAACTGCGCTGCCGCGGCACGCTAGAGGGTCTCCAACTCTTGTGTGAGCGCAACTGGATTTCTCCGACAGCATCGGAGGAACTGGCGACGGCATATCGATTCCTGCGCCGCGTGGAGCACCGACTGCAGATGATCGCGGACGAACAGACCCACGCCCTGCCGCGCGACGAGGAACAGCTTGCGCGCGTCGCCAATTTCGCGGGCTATGAGACGGTCGGGGATTTCTCGGATGACTTGAGCAAGCATCTGAGCGCGGTCGAAGGCCACTACGCGGCGCTATTCGAGAATGTGCCGGAGCTGACCTCCAGGCGCGCGTCGGGCAACCTGGTGTTCACCGGCGACAGCGACGATCCAGATACGCTTCTGACGCTGGAGCGCATGGGCTTCCAGAACCCCCCGGCGGTGCCGTCGATCGTACGCGGCTGGCACTATGGCCGCCACCGCGCCACGCGTTCGCCAGCGGCCCGCGCGCGCCTGACCGAGTTTCTCCCCGCGCTGCTAGAGGCGCTGTCAGAGACCGCGCAACCGGATTTCGCCCTTGCGTCGTTCGACAAGTTCCTCGGCGAGCTTCCGGCGGGTGTGCAACTCTTCGCTCTCTTGCGCAACAACCCGCCGCTGCTGAAGCTGATCGCCGACATCATGGGCTCCGCGCCGCGGCTCGCGCGCGTGCTGAGCCAGCGCCGCCGCGTCATTGACGCCGTACTCGACCCCGGCTACGTCGGCGAGTTGCCCGACACCGATGAGCTTCGGCGGATGGTGGCTGAGGAACTGGGCGATGCAGTAGACTATCAGGATGCGCTGGACCGCGCCCGCGTTCTTGGGCAGGAGCAGCAGTTCCTGATTGGCCTTGGCCTGCTTTCCGGCTCGGTGGATAGCGACCGCGCAGCCCGAGCCTACAGCGATCTCGCGGCCATTCTGGTCGATGCGCTGAAAGGCCATGTCGAGGCCGAACTGACCGCCGCGCATGGGCAGATCCCCGATGGTCAGTGCGCCGTGCTGGCGATGGGCAAGCTCGGTAGCGGCGAGATGACCGCCTCGTCCGATCTCGACCTGATCATCGTCTACGACCATGCGCCGGACGTGACGCAATCAAACGGGCACAGGCCGCTATCTCCACAGCAGTACTATGCCCGGCTGACCCAACGCCTGATTGCCGCGCTTTCAGCCCCGACCGCGCAAGGAACGCTCTACGAAGTCGATATGCGCTTGCGCCCTTCCGGCAATGCCGGGCCAGTGGCCGTGAGCTTCGACAGCTTTGTCGAGTATCAGAGCAACAATGCCTGGACCTGGGAGCACATGGCGCTGACGCGCGCCCGCGTGATCAGCAATGGCAAGGACTTGCGCGAGCGCATCGAGGAGATTGTGCAGCGGGTCCTGACCCAAAAGCGCGATCCGGGCAAGGTGCTGAAGGATATGCGCGAGATGCGCCAGCGCATTGCCCGCGGCAAGGGCAGCGCCGGCGTTTGGGACATCAAAATGGAACGCGGCGGGCTACTCGATATCGAGTTCATCGCGCAGTATAAACAGCTCGTTCATGCGCATGACGCGCCGGACATATTGCGGCGGAACACGGTGGCTGTGCTTCGCGCGCTGGCCAGCTACGACTTCCTCGCGAGGCCTGACGCCAACACCCTCACCCGCGCGGCGGCGCTCTATCACGATCTGACGCAAGCGATACGGCTGTGCGTGGAAGGAGCCTTCGATCCAGCGACAGCGCCGGAAGGACTTAAGACGGTTGTGGCGCGCGCGGGAGGCGAGACCGACTTCGACCGGCTGCAAGCCAAGCTGAGCGAGACGGAGCGCGAGGTCGCGATGATTTTCGATCGGATAAGCGACACATCTTGAGGTTTCAGACGAGTTGCAGAATTCGGCTGTTACAGCTGTGGATTGTCGCCACTCACCGACACCGGAACTTTGTTGAGCGCTGGTCAAACACCACTTCGTTTTGTTATAAGCTGCCTACAATCATTGCAGCGGCGATGCTGCCGACCTGAAAAACTCTCTGCGCAGATCGTCAAAACCGGATCATCTTTCACCGCCGAGCAGTTGTGGCGGATTGGTGCGATCATGAATGTGCGATCTCCCGGCGTGAGACGCCGAGCCTGGATCATCGGGTTTGTTTTCCTCGCCGTCATTGCGAGTGTTGCGGTCATGAGTGCGCGCGCTGCTATCGAAGCCGAAATCCAGTCGAGAGCGAGCGAAAAACTGGTCGAAGCTGGCTACTCGTGGCTGGATTTCACCGTGTCAGGCCGCGATATCGTTCTCAAGGGCGCGGTGTTTTCCACCGAGGATGAGGCGCGCGTTGAAGCGGCCCTGCGCGAGGTGTGGGGTGTTGGCGCGGTCCAGAGTCAGCTTCAGGTCGCGGTGCGCGATGAGCCCTACACGATCTCCATCTCGCGCGGCGAAAATACGCTCCAATTGAACGGGAGCGCTCCGAACGAAGACGCGCGCAAAACGATAATTGGGCTAGCGAAGGCGAATTTTCCGAGTCTGAAATTCTCCACGGACCTGACCATCGACCCGAATATGGCTGAGACGGACCGTTGGCTGACGGGCGTCGGCTTCGCACTCAGTCAACTCAAACATGTCAGATCCGGGCGTTCGGTGCTCGCCGATACGGACTTGTCATTCGAAGGCCATGCAGCGAAGCCCGGCGCTTATGAGGCGCTGACAAGAGCCTTCGAGAGGCAGACGCCGCCGAGCATCTCGGTGACACAAATGCAAATCCATCCACCCAAGGCTGAACCGTTCACCTGGACAGTGCAGATCGATGGCGAAAGAGTTGTCCTCGCGGGTTACGCCCCCAGTGACCGGGCCAAACTGTGGATGACGAGCCTTGCAGAGCGGCTGTTCCCCGCAGCCGAAGTGGTGGACCAGACCTTCATCGCCAAAGGCGAACCGGATGGCTGGTGGGATGCAGCCGTATTGGCGGTCAAAGCGCTTAGTAATCTGCGCTCGGGGTCGGTCACGCTTGGCCCAACGCAGGTGACGCTGGAGGGCGTGGCCAAGAGCCTGGGCGCGCAGCGCGCGATTTCTGCGCTGAAGAATGCGTGGCCCTCCGGCTTTCGTTTCACCGCCTCGGTCCGGCTTTCCAGATATGAACCAGCAGGCCTGCCCGAGCGAAAGGCCAGCGCGACGACCGTCTGGCCACCTCGGCTGTAGCCGCGCGACGGTATGGATTGCGATATTGCCAAAGTCAGCGCACCCCGCCTCGGGAACGCCAAAAGCCATCTGCGGTGCAAACGCTTCGCTGTGGCCAGAGCGTCACGCGCCCTTCGCGAAATGGCTTAACGGTTTGCCAACACACAGAATATGCGTAAAACCTGCGTCAGCAACATGCAGAGCCGCGTGCTGGCGGCAATCTCGATAAAGGCAACATGCAATGGGATACCTGATCGCGCAACTGTGGCCGTTCCTGCTGCTGGCTGTATTCGTCGGCATCGCAGTGGGGTGGTATTCGGTCGAATCCTGACAATATCCAGCGGTTCAGTCATCAAAACCCTGCCCGGGATAAGGTGAAATGACAGCATTCGAGCTTCAAATTATTGCGCTCATACTCGTTGCGTTCATCATCGGCGTTGCAATCGGCTATGTACTGCGCACCCGTGTCTTCCCGGTAGGCGCTGATGACGCAAAAGGGGTCACACTTGAGAGCCGTCAAGAGCGCCCGGCGAGCGCGCTGTTGCGCGGCGGCGCGGCGTCGAAATCGGCCCGCAACAGCCCATCCAGTGCGTCAAAGCCCCAAAAACCGGCCACGGAGCCCGCTGCGAAGCGCCCGGAAAAGCCAACGCCTGCCTCCAAAACAAGCGCGGCGCCGGACAACCTGCAGGAGATCAAGGGGATTGGCAGTGTCTTGGAGAAAAAGCTGAACGCGATGGGCATCGAGCGCTTCCAGCAAATCGCCAACTGGAGCGAGAAAGATATCGCCGAAGTCGACGAACAGCTGAATTTCCGTGGGCGCATTCAGCGCGAGCAATGGGTCGAGCAGGCCCAGCAACTGGCTAAGCGCCAGAATAGTTAGCGCGTGGCAGCGCAAGCCAACGCCCTCAAGGCGCGGCGCAGCGTCGCGGAATGCGACAAACCCCGGTGGATCAGTCAGCTTATCGCAATAATTTTTGCACCCGGGGTAGAAAACGACTTCCGAGGTAAGTTATTACTCTCTCCGAGCCGCCGCGCGCCGGCGCCAGACGGGAAACCGCGTTAACGACATATTTCTCCTCGCGCAAAACCCACCCAAAAACATGGATGCTTTGGCGTGCCTGACCTCAGGCGCGCGGCCTGCAACCGTATCTGATCACGACGTCCCAGGAGGTCTCCATGGCCATTGCAGAACAAATTCCGCGCGAGCAACAGGATCGCGACACACGCCGCGCGCATCTCAGGAACCGCGTCGCCGAAACACGAACGCTCTCAGCACGCCTCGCCGAACCGCTCACCGATGAGGACCAGACGCCTCAGTCCATGGAGGACGCCAGCCCCACCAAATGGCACTTGGCGCACACGACGTGGTTTTTCGAGGCGCTTGTCCTGAAGCCGCACGCCACTGGCTACCGCGAATTCGACCCGCGCTTTGCTTATTGCTTCAACTCTTACTACGAGACGCTTGGCCAGCGGCATCCGCGCCCGCGCCGCGGGATGCTGACGCGCCCAACCTGCCAGGAAGTGCGCGCCTTCCGCGCCCACGTCGATGGCGCAATAATGCGTATGTTCGATGTCGATGAGCTCACAGACGAAGCGCTCGACTTGATAGAACTCGGCATCAACCACGAACAACAGCATCAGGAGCTGCTGCTCACCGACATCCTGAGCCTATTCGCCGAGCAGCCACTGCGCCCGGCCTATCGCGCCGAAACCGACACATCGCAAGGCGCAACGCCGCAACTGGAATGGCTCGGCTTTGACGGCGGCATCTTCGAGGTCGGACATCACGGCATCGGCTTCGCCTACGACAACGAAGGCCCGCGCCACGATCAGCTCATCCATCCGTTCAAGCTCGCTCATCGCCCGGTGACCAATGGCGAATGGCTGGAGTTCATGGCCGACGGCGGCTACGAAACCGCCACGCTGTGGCTCGCGGACGGCTGGACCACGGTAAACACCGAAGGCTGGCGCGCGCCAGGCTATTGGGAACAGCGCGACGGGATCTGGCAGCAGATGGGCCTTGGTGGTCTTGTGCCGGTCGATCCCGCGCGCCCGGTCTGCCACATCAGCTATTACGAGGCGCAGGCGTTCGCGCTTTGGGCCGGCAAGCGTCTGCCAACGGAGTTCGAATGGGAAATCGCCAGCCACGGCCTGCCAGAAGAGGGCAATACCACCGGCGCCGGCCTGCTCCGCCCTGCCCCTGCGCGCGCACCGGACGGCACGCTGCAGCAGATGTTCGGCGATGTCTGGGAATGGACAACCAGCGCCTACAGCGCCTATCCCGGCTTCAGCCCGGCGGCCGGCGCAGTCGGCGAATACAACGGCAAGTTCATGTGCGGGCAGTATGTGCTGCGCGGCGGCTCGCTCGCCACGCCCGACGGGCATGTGCGACGCACATACCGAAACTTTTTCTATCCGCATCAGCGCTGGCAGTTCATGGGCCTGCGACTCGCTTGCGATGCATAAGGCCAACCGAGAGGGACGATCATGCGAACAACGGCTCAGGCCAAGGCCGCAATCCAGGACGATTTCGCGACCGAAGTGTTGAAGGGCCTCAGCCGTCAACCGCGATCCATCCCCTGCCGCTTTCTCTATGACGCGCGCGGCTCAGAGCTTTTCGAGCAGATTACTGAGCTGGACGAGTATTATCCAACTCGCACGGAAATCGGGCTTCTGGAGCGTCACGCGGGCGATATCGCCGGCATGGCGGGCCAGAACATGGCGATCGTCGAGTTCGGGTCCGGCTCCAGCCGCAAGACAGAGATCCTGATCGCCGCGCTTCATGGACTGGCGGCTTACGTGGCCATCGACATCTCGGCGGCCGCACTGGCAGAAGCGGCCGTGCGCTTGCGCGGGCGGTTCCCTGATCTGGAGGTCGTCACGGTCACGGGCGACTTCAATGAAGATTTCACCCTGCCGCCCAAGCTTGCAGCCACGCGAAAGCTCGGTTTTTTTCCAGGATCGACCATCGGCAATCTCGGCAAGGCGGAAGCCGTAGCTTTCCTTAACACCGCCCGCGATTTGCTCGGCCCGGACAGCGCGCTTCTGATCGGCGTCGATCTAAAAAAGGACGAATCGATCCTCACGCCGGCCTACAACGACAGCGCAGGCGTGACGGCCGCGTTCAACCTGAACCTGCTGACGCGCATAAACCGCGAGCTGGACGGCTCCTTCGACCCGGCGAAATTCGCGCACGAGGCGGTTTACAATCCCGATGCGGGGCGGGTGGAGATCTACATCACCAGCCGCGAGGATCAGGACGTCACCGTGCTGGGGCAGCCTTTCTCGTTCACGCGCGGCGAGCGTATCCACACCGAGAACTCGCACAAATACGCGCTCTCTGACATCACCGCGATGGCCGAGGCCGCTGGCTGGACCCACGCGCAAGCGTGGGTGGATGACGACAACCTGTTCAGCGTAAACATGCTCACGCAGGATAAGGCGGGCTCTCCGAGCAAATCGCGGTTGAAAGCAGGTTCAGCAAAACGCGTTATGGACGATCGCTAAAATCCGCCGAACAGCGTTGCCAGAATGACAACGGCGACGAGCGCGACCAGCGCCACGCTCAAGACCGAGACGGCGTAAACCGCTGGAACGTTACTTTCCGGATGCATCCTGCTGCCCGATATCCACGGAAACGCTTCATCCTCGGCTCATCGAGACAATTTCCAATCCAACGGCCTGGAAAAATTCGCGGCATCAACGCAGCGTGGCCGTGCGCAGGCGAAGCCCCATGTGGCATAAGAGTTCAAGCGCAGCGAACGCTGAGAAGTTCCAGTTGACGCCATCACCGGCGCTTTCTAAGGTTGCGACCTCATCACAACATCATCCGGCGGCCTGCAGATGTTGCACAATATTTTGACTATACGCGTGAACCTTGCCCTGGTCTTCCTCGGTGCGTTCAGTGTCATGCTATTGATAAAGCTGACATCTCTTCTGCCATCGCAGTACTATTTTAGCTTTTCCAAAATCGTATCTGGCGACAATGGGCCGTTCCTCGTTGATCCACCCAGCGTTACTGGCGCAAAACTTTGCGAACTCCTCCGCCGCAACAGGATTTCGAGCGAAGATCTGCCGTCCATCAGCATCGACTGCAATCTGAACGCCGTCGCCGGCCAGTCTGCGCCATCCGCTGCGCCACGCTTTTCGCAACAAGAAATCGACATCATTTACAACAGCGTTCTGGTCAATTCAGGTGCATTGCAGCAGCGCAGCCAGCAGCTTGCCCGCCAGTTCGTGCTCACGCCGTTGAGCGATGAGCAACTGGAGCAGATCCTCGACGAGGCGCAGACGGTCGACGCTGCTGCGAAGGAAATATCCCGGCAGTACCGCTACCAGATAAACCAGGGTATCGAGCAGCCGTTGCGCCAGAATGTGGAGCAGCTTCTCGCCGCACTGCCTGAACCGGTCTACACCGGCAGCGAGCCCAGGCGTCTGGCACTCGAACCTCTCACCACGGCCGAAATCGCACGGCTGCGCGCCGCCCATGCAAGCTTCCTGCAGACAGTCGGCGCGCGCCTCGCGCAAACGCCGCAAACGCCGGTGCGTAAGTCGGACCTCGACGGCTTTCTGGAAGACGCCTGGGGCAAATACGGTCTGACGTCGCGCATCACACAGCATCATACCGCGCCCTTGAGTGCCGCGATCACCACGACCATGACCGATGCGGTCGCAGAACAGGGCTTGCAATTGCGCAGCGCCGACGAGCTTCAGCAAGTTGTGTTCACCGAACTTTCTGCGGCTGGCCTCTGGGATTACGCGGCCTCGGCGCTGATCCGGCTTGGCGCGGTGCTGCTGTTCGGCATCGTGGCTGGAATTGCTTTTGGCCGACACGAATTCTTGTCGATCGCGGTGGCGGCGGGGCTCGCGGCGTTCCTGTTGAGCTGGCCGCTGATGTTGATGTGGGAGAACCTGGTCGATCCGAGATGGAATGACCAGAGGCCGCTTTTCCTCGTGTTTTACGGCGTCTATATCTTGTCGTTTTATTTCACAGCCCGGTTCGGCGCTGTGCTCGGCGCATTGATCCGGCGAAGCATCTTGCGCAGGTCCGAGCCGCTTGTCGCGACCGCCGGAAATTCGGCCGCAGCCAACGCCGTGACGTTCCGAGATTTCATCGTCAATTTGACGGCGTCGGTGTTCATCAATGTCGCTGTGTACGCGACAAACATGGTGATCCCGCTGACCGCAGCCGTCACGTGATATGCCCCGCAGCCGCCGCCGGGACGGGCGGACTTCGCCGCGTCTTTCGCTCGCAATTGCGGGCATGCTCGTCGGCTTGGTGGTCTGGCAAGCAATCCGCCACGATGATCAACGCGCCG
Source organism: uncultured Hyphomicrobiaceae bacterium (assembly GCA_964450925.1). GTDB lineage: Bacteria > Pseudomonadota > Alphaproteobacteria > Rhizobiales > Rhodomicrobiaceae > Dichotomicrobium. The sequence goes on from CAYVFK010000007.1 coordinate 10,846, forward strand.
ACATCCGCGCAATCGCCGCGAAATCCCCCGCCGCCGCGGCTCAACTGATCGCAAGCCGGTTCGGCGCCGCGCAAGCCGTTTGCCATCCAGACATCGTGCGCAGTGACATCGACAACCTCATCAGCGCACTGTTTGCGCTGGAGCGGATGAGCGTCTCACCATTTGAAAACACAATCGAACGCCTTGCCCTGCGCGCGAGTCATTGGCTCGGCCTGACCCCGCCGGATTTCAGCTATGGACCCGGCCAGATACGCCTGAGCCGCGCAATGGCTCTCGCCCCAGTTCAGCCTGCCGGACTGGTTGGCCCAGAGCCGCGGATGGGCCGGCAAACGCGGATTGCGACGGCACTGGCCCTGCTCGACGGCTGCTCCGCACGAACAACCGCGCGCCGCCTGATAAAAAGCGCGCTTGGCCGCTCACTCACCAAAGGCGAGGCGACGGCCAAGCTAGATCATGCAGACATCACCCGTTTGGCGAGCTTTTACAACGCGCAAGCCAAGCTAGCGGACGCAGAAGCTGCGCTGGCCCATCATGTGTTCAATCAGATCGCCTACCACCTGACACTCCATTACCGCTACGCGCACACGCCCCGGCTGAACAGAGGCCGCGAGGCGCGATCAAAGCCCAATTATTAGCCATCGGGATGCCGGCAACGGCATAGCCGACCCGGAACAAGGCGGCCGACCCTTGCATCTACGACTGGCACGCATGTTGCAGCGCGGAGTGTGAATGGATAGCGCCGTGTCGATTAAGCGAAATGAAGAGCGGTGCGCGCTGGTCCTTTCACACGTAAAGTTTCCTCAAATGCAACCAGAAGTTTCGATCATTGCGCCCTGACAAACCGTCATGATAACATTTGAACGCTTGGTCATGCAGCGCAAAGGCCCGCTCTGGAGCCGCCGGCGCCGGAGCAACGGGGTACCCGGGCTTTGACCGCTCGGGCACGATCCGAAAACAAAACGGAGAATAGAGAGAGATGAAAAAGCTCGTAACGGCCGCCCTTGTGGCATTCGGCATCGCCGCCGGTCCAGCCGCCGCGCAGGAGGTGACTGTCGGCTACCAGTTGCCGTACAATCCATGGAAAGTGGCCATTGTCGACGGCAAGTTCGAAGAGGCCACCGGCGTCAAAATCGATTTCCGCCGCTTCGACTCCGGCTCCAAGGTTATCAACGCCATGTCCTCGGGCGACATCGACATCGCCATGGCAGGTTCCAGCCCGATCGCGGCCGGCTTGAGCCGCGGGCTGCCGATCACGCTCTTCTGGATCGTCGAGAACATCGCCGACGCAGAAGCCATGGTGGTGCGTGACGGTTCCGGTATCGAGACACCAGAAGACCTGAAGGGCAAGCGCATCGGCGTACCGTTTGTCTCGACCACGCACTTCCACACGCTGTTCGCCCTGGAAACCTGGGGTATCGCCCCCGATGAAGTCGAATTGCTGAACATGCAGCCCAATACGATTGCAGCGGCATGGGAGCGCGGCGACATCGACGCAGCCTTCGTATGGGACCCGGCGCTCGGCCGCATCAAGGAGACCGGCAAGGTGCTGATCACCTCTGGCGAACTTGCTGCGCTGGGCCGGGCAACATTCGACGGCATGGTGGTGAGCAACGAGTTTGCCGAGGCAAACCCGGAGTTTATGTGCAAGTGGGTTGCCACGATGGCCGCAGCCGATGAGGCGTATCGCTCCAATCCGGACGCCTTCGGGGCGGACTCTGAGAACGCCAAGAAGATCGTCAGCCTCGTCGGCGGCGATGCGGCTCAGGTGCCGGGCGTTCTGGCGCTTTATGAGTTCCCGACGATGGAAGAGCAAGCGTCCGAAGAGTGGCTTGGCGGTGGCGAAGACACCGGCGCGGCGCTTGCCTTGCGGGCCACGTCCGAGTTCCTGATGGAGCAAAAGCAGATCGACGAGATGCTTCCGGACTATAGCGAAGTCGTCACTGATCGCTTCGTGAAGATGGCGCTGGAAGGCTGCTAGTCTCCGTATCAATTGGGCGGGCGATGCGCATCAGGTGTCGCCTGCCTGCTTCTGTGCGCGCCCGCAGTCTCCGAGGAGGGGATAAAACTCATGTCCGAACTCGCGCCCACGACTGCCTTCGCCCCGCAATCACACACCACATCAAGCGAGCAGCCAGCCAAGGCGGGCGAGGGTCTGCGCGCCGAGAGCGTCTCTGTTGTGTATCCCACCAAGGATGGTCACGGCGTCCATGCGCTTGAGAATGTCTCGCTAAGCATCGACCCTGGCGATTTCGTTGTTGCGCTCGGCGCGTCGGGCTGCGGGAAGACGACATTCCTCAACCTTTTGGCCGGTTTCATCAAGCCAAGCTCTGGCACGGTCACACTGGCCGGCAAAAAGGTTACGGGCCCTGGCGCGGATCGCGGCGTGGTTTTTCAAAAGCACGCACTGTTACCCTGGCTGAATGTGCGTCAAAATGTGACCTTTGGCCTTAAGCTTCAGGGCGTCCGAAAAGAACAGCGCCGCGAGATCGCGCTCAAGAACCTCGAACTCGTGGGCCTGAAGGGCTTTGAGACACATCAAATTTATGAGTTGTCAGGCGGCATGCAGCAGCGCGTCGGGCTGGCGAGGGCGCTGACCAGTGACCCCAAGGTGCTGCTGATGGACGAGCCGCTGGGCGCGCTGGATGCGCTCACGCGCGAAAGCATGCAGGAACTGATCCTCGATGTCTGGCGAGAGACGCACAAGGCCGTGTTCTTCATCACGCATTCCGTGGAGGAGGCGCTGTTCATGGCAACCCGCCTGATCGTGATGTCGCCGCGCCCCGGCCGGATTACGCATGAATACAATCTCGACTTCTATCAACGGTTCCTCGAGTGCCGCGACGCGCGCAAGGTGAAGTCAGACCCAGACTTTATCGAAATGCGTGAGAAAATCCTTTCGATCATCCACGCCGACGAGGCGCAGCATGGCCAATCCTGATGCAACATCCACCCCGCTGAACCGCGGCCCGCGCCCATGGGCGGCGCTTCGCTGGGTTTCGGACGCATTCTCATCGGGACCCGCCAAGCCAGGCGATTCCTACGGCGCGCCTGGAATGGGCAACTCGACCAGCATCGCCATCGTTGCCGCGATCTCGCTGTTCGTGCTCTGGTTTCTCGTGACAGCCGGGGAAACCCCGCTGATCCCGCCGCTTTTTCTGCCTTCGCCGCTTGCTGTGTGGAACAAGTTCATCTCCGTCAGCTTTGATGGGTATCAGGGCTATACGCTTTGGGAACACACCTGGGCGAGTTTGACGCGCATCTTCGGCGCATTCTTCTTTGCGCTTGCGATTGGCATTCCGGTTGGCATCGCGATGGCGACCAATCGCATCTTCCGAGGCATCTTTGACCCGCCAATCGAGTTCTACCGCCCGCTGCCGCCGCTGGGCTATCTGCCACTGACGGTGATCTGGTTCGGGATCGACGAGACGCAAAAGCTGGTGCTGCTGTTCCTGGCGATGTTCGCGCCGATCGTGCTCAACACCCGAGCAGGTGTGCGCTCGGTTGCAATCGAGCAGATTCATGCGGCCTATTCGTTAGGGGCATCGCGACGACAAATTCTTCAGCACGTCATCCTCAAAGGCGCTATGCCCGAAATCCTTACGGGTTTGCGCATTGGCATCGGCTTCGGCTGGACGACGCTGGTCGCCGCGGAACTGGTCGCAACGCAAGTTGGCCTTGGCGCGATGATCATGACGGCTTCGGAATTTCTGGTCACCGATATTGTCGTGATGGGGATCATTGTGATCGGCGTCATCGCCTATATGTTTGATCTGTTCATGCGCTGGCTGGAGCGCATGTTTGTGCCGTGGAAAGGCAAGGTGTAGGGCGCATCAAAAAGCGGAACCCGGGTTTGGTCTGCTGCCAGCGCCTGGCCCCTCCCACGCTGCAGACACGAAACCGCATCTCATCGCGCATCACCATCGTGGCGGGTTCTTCTGGGTGAATTGCGCGATGGCTCCGTCGCACAATAAAAAACGGCCGAGCATGAACCCGGCCGCAATTCGTTTGAGCTTGCCGCGCGCTTAGCGCAGATACGGGCACAGTCGGCGCTGCCCGCCATAAGTTGTGTACATGCCCGTGTCCCACTCGAATGAACGGAACTCGCGGTCGCACTTGCGCCAGCGCCACTCCTCATCGCGGTAGCGGCGCGCTTTTTCTTCCGCAACGCCTTGGGCGATCAGCGAGCCGATCACGCCGACAGCGACGCCCGCGGCGAAATCTCCTGCATCGGCGACGCGCACGCCATCAGTCTTCGCCTCAACGCCCGCTGATAGATCAAAAACCGGCGCCTCCGACGGCGCTGCAAAAGCCGCGCCTGCAAAACCGGCCGCGACCAACAGCGCGGCACAAATAGAACTGACAGTCTTGATCATTCTGATCCCCTCTTCCTCATGGTCACCCATCCCCAGGCCGTTAGCGTAACAGAACATAACATAAACGACGTAGGCAAAAAACTTACAGCCGGGACAAGGTCACACTCAATCGTTTCAACCGTCTGCAAGCGCGGCGGCCTTTTCTAGCAGATGCAACAGGCGCACGCGCGCATCCGGCAGGCTCATTTCGCTCGGCGCCAGCACCCATTTTTCCAGAAAGTAGCCCGTCAGGCGCAGCCCTGCGCAAACATCCGCGCGCGCCGGCGGCGAATCGTCGCCCGCCAGAAATGCAGGAAGCAACAACAGCTTGTCTTGGTACGGCACGCCCGCATCGGCGCTCACGGCGCGCCCGGACTTGGGCGAAACATAGCGCAGATTGGTGCGCGCCCCGGTCGCGGCGCAAGCGCTCAGGTCTAATCCGAAGCCTAACTCTCCAATCAGCGCCAACTCCCACCTCACAAGCAGAGTGGGCCACAGATCGCCGTCAGGCAGCGCCGCCATCAGGTCCCGCAGTCTTTGATGAATCTCCGGGTGCGGGTCGCGCTCAGGCAAAAGGCGCGCGAGATAGCACGCTGAACTCAGCGCGAGCAGCGCCAGCCGGTCGCTCATCGCCGCAGCTGCGTAGGACGTCTCGGCCTCAACCGTCATCACGCCCAGATGCTCCGGCAGCCGCGCCCGCCACACCGCGCGCACCGCATTGCCAGGTTGCAGCACTGGCCGCAGCCGGCGCGAGCGCCCGCCATGCACCAGCCCGAGATGACGACCGTGATCGCGCGTTAGCAGCTCCGCGATCGCCGCCGTCTCGCCGTGAGGGCGAACCGACAGCACGATGCCTTCATCGCTCCATTGCATGGTTCAACAGTTTTTTCTTGACGCGCGACCTATCGGAAAACCGGTTCCCATCCCGGATCAAGTCCGGGACAGGCTGTTTCGGATCGCACTCTATCGCTTCGGGAATTCCAGCCCCATCGCCGCGTAAAGAGATGGGTCTTCCGCCCAGTGTTCGCGCACCTTCACCTGCAAGAACAGATGAACCGGTGTCCCAAGCTGAGCGCTCAAGTCGTGCCGCGCCTCCATCGAAATCTGCTTGATGGTACGGCCCCCCGCGCCGAGCACGATCTTCTTCTGGCTGGCGCGCGCGATATAGATGACTTGTTCGATACGGATCGAGCTATCCTTGAGATGCCTGAAATCAGCCGTCTCTACAGTCGACTCGTAGGGCAGTTCGTCGTGCAGGCGCAGAAAGACCTTCTCGCGCGTGACCTCCGCGGCGAGCACGCGCAGCGGCGCATCGGCAAGCTGATCCTCAGGGTAGAGCCAAGGCCCGGTCGGCATCGCCCGTGCAAGGTGGTCGCGCAGAGCAGACACCCCGTCGCCCGTCAGCGCAGAGATCATGAAGACTTCGTCGAAATTCATGCGCGCACTGAGCTGCGCCGTGTGTTCCAGCAGCCGGTCCTTGCGCACGCGGTCGATCTTGTTGAGCGCCAGCACGATCGGGCCTCGGATCCCGGCCAGCCGGTCCAGGATGGCATCGACCTGCTCATCAACGCCTTTTTGCGCATCAACCAGCAAAACGACGATATCCGCATCGAGCGCCTCGCTCCAGGCTGTGTCCACCATCGCGTGGTCGAGCCGGCGCTTGGGCCGGAAGATGCCCGGGGTATCAACAAGGATGATCTGTGTGTTGCCATCAATGAGGATGCCGCGCAGGCGTGCGCGCGTGGTCTGAACCTTATGCGTGACGATTGCGACTTTGGAGCCGACAAGCTGGTTGGTCAGTGTGGATTTGCCGGCGTTCGGCACCCCGATGATGGCAGCAAAGCCACAAGCGGTCTCGCCCTTTTCGCTGTCCGGCATATTCGCGTTCTGCACCTCACTCATGCTCGCTCTCCGGCCAGACGCCCTCGCGTACCAGGATCGTTGTCGCGGCGGCCTCCTGGGCGGCGCGCTTGCTGGCCCCCGTGCCTCGCGCCGGCGGGTAGCCCTCGACACGGGCCTCAATAGTGAACTCTGGCGCATGATCGGGTCCGGCTCGGGCGACCTCATTATATTCAGGCAATGGCCGTTTCATGCCTTGCGCCCATTCCTGCAGCGCGGTCTTGGGGTCGATCGGTACAGGGCCCGGGACGCTCAGCCGCTTGCCCCACAGCCGATAGATCAGCGCGCGCGCAGCCTCATAACCGCCGTCCAGAAACACCGCGCCGATGACCGATTCGCAGACATCGGCCAAGATAGCGGCCTTCTGCGCGCCTCCGCTTGCAGCCTCGGAGTCGCTCATGCGCACGTCGAGGCCGAGGCCCAGCTCTCTGGCGACCTGCGCGCAGGTTTCGCGATGCACAAGCTCATTGTATCGCCGAGCGAGCGCGCCTTCACTGTCTTGCGGGCAAGTCGTGTACAAACTCTCGGCGACAACAAGGCCAAGCACGCGGTCGCCAAGAAATTCTAGACGCTGGTAGTCGCCCAGGTCCGGGCCTTGCACGCTCGGGTGCGTCAGCGCAAGGCGTAGCAGCATCGGATCAGCGAAATCGTAGCCCAGCCGTTGGGCCAGCGCCTCTTTCAAGCTCAGTTCGCCCACCTGTCCTATTCGATCGGCTGGAATAGCCGCGACCAGCGGATCACGAAGGGCCACTCCCAGAATGCGAACAGGCTGCCGTCCGGGCTGACCGAGAAGAAAGTGATTTCCGCGCGCCCGATCAGATTCTCCGCTGGAACGAAACCGACGCCACGCGCCCCGAAAAAGCGGCTATCGGATGAGTTGTCGCGGTTGTCACCCACCATGAAGTAATGCCCGGCAGGAACCACGAAAACATCCGTGTTGTCGCCCGGGCGATTGTCATGGACATCCAGCGTTTCATAGCTGACGCCGTTGGGCAACGTTTCGCGGTAGCGGCGCACGTCTCGGGTCCGCCCTCGGCCAAGCTCAAGCGCGAAGTCGGACAGCCGCTCACGTTCGACCGCCACGCCATTGATGTGGAGCACGCCCTCGATCATCTGGACGCTGTCGCCTGGCAGGCCGACGATTCGCTTGATGTAATCGCTGTTGTTGTCGCGTGGCAGCTTGAACACCGCCACATCACCGCGCTCGGGCGTGCCTGAAAAGACTCGCCCATTAAATGATGCCAGCCCAAACGGGAACGAATACTGGCTATATCCATAACTGAACTTGGACACAAAAAGATAATCGCCGATCAACAGCGTTGGCTTCATTGAACCGGAGGGGATATTGAACGGCTGATAAAGAAAAATTCGCACGACGAATGCCAAAAGCAGGGCGATGACGATGACGCGCACAGTCTCCCAGAATGTGCTCTTCTCGTCAGAATTCGCGTCGACGCTCATACGTTCGCTCCACTTCGTGGCATTGCCGGGTTCGTGCGTGTTGCAGGGTATAGACGCTCAGGGCTGGGGGCGCAATGCGGCGGGAGGCGGCGTTTCATGCTTGCCTCGCCAATTGCGCCAAAATTCCGTGAAGCCGGAGATGATCTCGTCGGCGTGCGGCATGCGCTGGTGGTTGGCGTGGAACCGGCGCAGATATGCGATATATGCGTGGCCAAGCCCATAGGTCAAGGCGGCCGCCGTTGCGCCGGTAATGGCGGAGCCGGCGAGCGTCCCAATGCCAGGGATGAGTTTGATCGCGCGCCCTGCGAGAAAGCGTCCGCTAGCGGTCAGCCCGAGTGCGCCTAGAAGCGTGCCCGCCAGCTTACGCAGGTCTCCGCGCTCCAGCGGTACACCCATCTGCAGCGAGACGCGCACGATCATACCGGCCTGCACGCCGAACACGCCAGCGGCATCGGCAAGCGGCAGCGGCGTCGCGCCCGTTGCTCCGGCAGCCGCTGCTGCGCCCCGAACGGTCTGCATGGCTTTCGCGGACATAGCCTCCAGATTGCGCGAGGCCAGTGCAAAAGCCCGCTCAGCCTCGTCCGGGATCACCCGCTCGGTCTCGGCCATCAGGTCTTCCAGACCCATCGGCTGAAAGGTCTGCCCCTCGATCTCGATCGCCAGCGCGCGCACGCGCACCACCGCCGCGCAGCCAGGCAGTATCTCGCGTACCCGCTCATGGAAGCCCGGCGCCATGCCCGCCTTGGTCAGCACGCAGATAACCGGGATGCCAAACTCACGAAACAGCGCGACCGCCTTTTCCTCGCCGGGCTGGACGGTGAGCGACGGCTCGTCGATGCACAGCCACGCGGCATGGATATGATCGAACGGGTCGTCGGACTTGTTCGCAGCGGCGATCTCCTGGCGGAGGTTGTCCAGCGTCTCGCGGAACCGCTCGATCTCCAGCCCCTCGGTATCGCAGACCCGCAGAATGTCCTTTTCGCCCGGCTCTTCCGGATACCAGATGCGTCCGCGCGTGCGGGGCCGGCCAGCCAGCGTGTCGCCCACCTCCTTGCCGAACACCGCGCCGATGAGCGTGGTCTTGCCCACGCCCGTGCGTCCCGCGACGACGATATTGAACCGGCCCAGTTCGGCGCGCGCCTCGCTCAGCCGCTGCTCCCAGATGTCGAGCGGCACCTTGCCCGCGGCGTCCATCAGGTCGCGCCAACGGGGTCCTTCAGCGACCGGCTCAGTAGCGCGGATCGTGTCCGGGTCGGGCAGCGGCGCATGGGCACCACGCACGCCGAGGCCCAGCCATCGCCCCAACCGGTTCAACCGCGCACGCTTCGCGCGGCGCAGACAGGCGGCCTCCAGCGCGAGGCGCAGCGCGTCGCGTTCGTCATCGCTGGCGTCGGGGATAATCTGCGGAAGCGATGCAAGCAAAGCCTCGCGTTCGGGCTGATGCTTGGCCATGTCGATACCGGCCGCTGACAGCATCAGGCTCAGCAGCCAGGCATCGACCTCGCCCAGCGCCTCTGGCGTATCTGGCTGCGCGCCCATCCGACGCACAGCCCAGCGCGCCAGCGCCTGCGGTCCAGGCTGTCCATGCGCCTTCATCGACAGCGCCGCCGCGCCCGCCGCCAGCCGCGCCCGGTTGCGCGAGTCGCCAGCCGGAGCATAAGGCGAGACAACCTGCGCGATCGGCGCAAGCTCGTCATCATTGGCGGCGGCGAACAGCCCCGCCCAGCTTTCCGGATCGTCCAGCGCCGCATCGAGATGCGCGAGGATCGGCATGTCTGACCGCTCCCGGTCTTGATAGTATTGCGCCCAACCTAACCCGAAGCCCGGACCCGACAAATGGTTTTCGATACGCTGCGCAAGTCGCTACAGAGCCGCCTGCAATCAGCCGCCGATCAGGGCGAGATGCTGCTGGAGCGCCTCGCCACAGCCGAGGTCGATTCCGCGATCCATGCCTGGCTACGCGATTTCCTCCGGCACATCGTTGTGTTCATCGCGCTGCTGGCGCTGGCGCGGTGGGCCGGCGGCGCAATCACGGATAACGAGACGCGGCTGCTGGTCACGACAACGCTGGTGCTGGCCATTTACGCTTATGGAGCGTGGTTGGTCATCGCGGGGCTTTGGGCATGGCGCGAAATCGCAACAGTTTGGCTGACAACTCGGCAGGGGCCGGTCGGGCTGGCGAGGTTTTACCTTTACGGGCGCATTCACAGGCAACTGCGGGAGACCTTCACCGGCCCTGACGGGCGCAACACAGCCATCGGCGCGCTGCTGTTGCAGGCCCTACGGCTGATCGACGCGCCCCGCGCCTGGGACGGCGTGGCCTACCGGCTGGCCGACAGGCTGGCGCCGCGGCTTGCGCAACATGCGGCCGCGCGGGTATTAAGCGTGTTCGCGCCAGTGGCGTTCGCCTGGCTCTATTACCGGTTTATCGTATTTCCTGAGATCATCGAGGCAGGCAGCGGCATCGGGCCGTGGAGCGCGCTGGTCTACCCTTTCGCCGCGCTAATCGACGCGCTGGCCGGGACCGATCTGCGCGGAAGCCTGAGAGGCTGAGCGGGAATCTGGGCATCGGCGTCGATCGACGGGTGTCAGGCGCCCCCATTTCAGCTAACCTCGCGCGCCAATCACGCGGACAATCGCAACAGCCGGGCGGGTCAAAATGCAGTACTACATCCTTGACGTCTTTACCCAAGAGCAGCTCGCGGGCAACCCTCTGGCGGTGGTGTGCGACGCCGATGCGCTCGACACCGACCGGATGCAGGCGATTGCGCGGGAGTTCAACCTGTCCGAGACGGTCTTCGTCATGGGCGCAGAGCATCCGGCGCATTCGGCGCGCGTGCGCATCTTCACGCCGAAGGGCGAGTTGCCGTTTGCCGGGCACCCAACGGTCGGCGCCGCAATCCTGTTGTCCCAGCTCAAATTCGGCGCGGTGGACACCGAGCATGACGCGATCATCGTGCTGGAGGAGAATATTGGACCGATCCGCGTGGGCGTTCGGATGACCCCTGGCGCGGCCGATTATGCCGAGTTCGACGCGCCGCGGATGCCAAGCGATGCGGGCGCGCCCGCGCCGGAGGATCGGATCGCCGCGGCGCTGGGGCTTGCGACCTCGGAGATCGGCTTCGAGAACCATCACCCTTCGCGGTTCAGCGCGGGGATGCCGTTCACCTTTGTGCCGGTGGAGGGGATTTCCGCGATCCGCCGCGCGCATGTGGTCCATGCGCATTGGGATGAAGCGTTTCGCGGCGACGATATGATGGCCGCTTTCGTCTATTGCCGCGAAACTGTGCGCCACCATTCGGCGTTTCATGCGCGGATGTTCGCGCCGCTAGGGGGCGTGCATGAGGACCCGGCGACCGGGTCGGCGGCGGCGGCGTTCGCGGGCGTGATCAACCGTTTCGACCGGCCGGCGGACGGCATGGGGCGGTATGACATCGAGCAAGGCTTCGAGATGGGTCGGCCAAGCGAGATCGTGCTGGAGGCGGAGT
>CAYVFK010000008.1:0-21870 GCA_964450925.1 uncultured Hyphomicrobiaceae bacterium
AGATCGTTTCACGTGACTGGAGTTCAGACGTGTGCTCTTCCGATCTCCGTCTTCCTGATGGTTAAGCCGCCACGCCCGGGCCAAGTCAAAACGCGGCTCGCGCGCGAGATTGGCGATATGGCCGCTGCGCGCTTTTACCGGCATAACATCGCCACGGTGATCCGTCGGCTGCGTGACCCACGCTGGCGGCTGGTGCTGGCCGTTGCGCCGGAGGCAGCGGACAGCGCACGCTGGTGGCCCCGGGACTTGCCGCGCGTTTCGCAAGGGAAGGGCGATCTCGGCGCACGTATGACGCATGTGTTCGCACAGGCCGGGAGTATGCCGGGTTTGATCATCGGCAGCGATATTCCAGACATCACGGCGGCACGGATTGCGCGGGCCTTTCGGGCACTGCGAGGCGCGGATGCGGTGGTCGGTCCGGCGCCTGATGGCGGCTACTGGCTGATCGGGTTGCAGCGCGGTCCCGGGCTGCGTGAAATGTTCGAGAGTGTACGCTGGTCTGGCCCGTTTGCGCGCAGCGACACCATCGCCAACCTCGAAGCGCAGGGCTTGCGCGTTGCGCTTGCCGATAAGCTCAGCGATGTGGACAACGCGGTGGACTACCGTGCGGCTGGTGGCGCCAACGCGCGCGTGATCTGGCCGCACGAGTTCTAACCCGATGGGCGCGCGGCCTCGGCGGTGCTCTTGAGAGCCGCAGGAGTCTGCTCGCCAGCGCCGCCGATACGCGCATAGAACGCGTGCTGGAACGCGGCGTACTCCGCGCCGATCCGAGCAGCAAGGCCCGCATCCGGTGCGCCATTCGCCTCACGCCGCTCGGCGCACCACGCCGCCAGCCGCGCCGCGCCGATGGTATTCGCGCAGCTTTTGAGCGCATGCAGGGCATCGCGGGCGGCGGTCTGGTGGCCTTGGCTAATCGCAGCTTGCAGCGCCTCCAGATGCCGCTCGAAGTCGGCCTCGAACAGCGCGGCCATCTCGTTGCGGAATGCCTCGGGACCGAACAGGGCGATCATCTCATCCAACTGGCGGGTGTCGATCACCGGCAAATCGGCCGGTTCGCCATCGCTTTTCGGCTTGAACGTCGCTGGAACTTTTGCTGGTTGCACATGCGCGCGGATCGTCTCGCGCAGTTCGTTGAGTTGTACCGGCTTGTGAAGCACGGCCGCCATGCCGGCGCGCAGACATTTCTCGTGCATCGGCGCCGAAGTATCCGCTGTCATGGCGATGACAGGAATGTGCGCCTGCGGCTCGACCGTGAGCCGGTAGTCCTTGCAGATCTCTATGCCGTCGCCGCCGGGCATGTTGATGTCGAGCAGCGCGATGTCCACGCCTCCGCGCAACAGCGCATCAAGCGCTTCGTCACCGGTGGAAGCCAACACCACGCGGTGGCCGTCCAGCGCAAGCAGCTTCTTCGCAACCTCGCGATTGAACGGATTGTCGTCGGCGACGAGAATATTCAAAGGTGCGACGTTCGGCTGTGCCGCATGTTCAATTGTTGGCGCGCGCGGCTTTCGATCGTGCCATTCGGCGACGGTCGCGATGAGCGCGGCGTCGTGATGGCGGTTTCTGTTCAGCCGGGCGCTTGCGCAATCATCCAGCGCGTGGCTGTCCTCGCTGACAACCAGCGCCGGAGGGATCGGCGCTGTGCTCAAGGCGTTGCGGATGTCAGCAATCGCGCGCTCATCAAGCTCCAGTTCGTCGACCACCAGAACATAACGCCACAGATCGCCGGACGCCGCGCGCGCTTTTATGAAGTCGCGCGGGTTCGCGATGGTCTTGCCGGTTTGGAGCCCGTGCGCGCGCAGCCCCGGCAACAGGCGCTGGCGGTCCTGGAGCCGGACCACAAGCGCGATTTCGGATTTGGCGGCTATCTGGGCAGGGGGCCGGACGCTATGCGCGGGCACCTCGAACCAGAAAACCGAGCCCACCTGTGGCGTGGTGTAAAACCCGATCTGCCCGCTCATGAGTTCAACGAGCGAGCGCGCCAGCGACAGTCCAAGGCCGACGCCGCCTTCCTTGCTGCGGCGGCTCTGCGCCGCTTGGGTGAAACGCTCGAACAGCCGATCATGCTCGCTCTCGGGGATCCCCGGGCCGGTGTCGTGGATTTCAATACGGAGCGTTTCGTTCGCGCCGCCGGCGGTATGCGCGACCTTGATCCAGACATGCCCCAGTTCGGTGTATTTGATGGCATTGCCCGCAAGGTTCAGCAGCACCGTCTTCAGGTGCTCATGATCGCCACGGATCCGGGCTGGCAGAGGTGTCTCGAAGCGCACATGCAGCGCCAGGCCCTTTTGGTGTGCGAGCGGACGCAACAGGGTTTCCGTCTCATGGAGCAACTCGGTGACGCTCAGGGGGGCTTGGCTAAGCGTGACGCCCTGGCTCTCGATTTTCTGGAAGTCGAGAATAGTATCGACCATCTCCAGCAGCCTTGTAGCCGCGCTATTGATCGACATCGCTGACATGCGATCCTGCGGGCTGTTCGCGGTCTTGTCGAGCACCTGGGCAAGGCCCATGATGGTGTTGAGCGGGGTGCGAAGCTCATGGCTCATGGTAGCAAGAAATTCGCTCTTGGCGCGGTTGGCCGCCTCGGCCTCGGCCATGGCGTTTCGCAGCGCACGGATCAGCCGGGCAACGTAAAGGGGGATGATCAGCAGCGACAGCAGGACGCCGCTGGCGAACGCCCAGTCGGCTTTCCAGTGAGGTGTAGCGGCGATGACTAGCCCAAAGCACAACCCGTTCGCCGCCATGGAGGCCAGCATGTAGCCGATGCCGAAGCGGAAGCCGTTGCCGAGGATAACCCAGAGATAAACCGGGAAAAAAATGGACGCCGCCTCGCCGCCGAAATAGATGAACAACGATAGCGTGACGGCGTCGAAAATGACGGTCGCGGTGCGCCGTTCGACGCGGCGCTCTGGCCAGATCGCGAAATGCAACATGAAGCTGGCAGCGATGAGCCACGCGATCGGAATGAAAATGGCGAGGGCGGCGAGCTGCCACGGCGCGATGGTGTCGTAGTACCACGATAAAAGCGCGCAGCCTGTCGTGAATATCCCGATCACATAACGCACAGTGAGCTGCTCGAATTCCAGCGGCTCGGCATGGCGGGCGATTGTGAGTGCGCGGTGCCAGCGCGATGCGGCTTTACTGGCCAGACGCAGCTGTGCGGTTATTGGGGCCAGCGCTGTCATGATCCAGCGCCGGCGTGGCATGACCGTTCTTCCAGCGTTGAGGTGCACGCGCGCTCGGTGCGAACGATGCTGCGCTCGGGCAGCCAAAGACGCACGGTCGTACCCACGCCTTTCACGCTGTCTATCTCGAGCGAACCGCCCATCAGCTTCATGAAGCCCGCTGATATTGGCAGGCCCAGCCCAGTGCCGTTCTGCGGCTTCTCGAAGGTATGCTCCAGGATCTGGCCGAAGCTGGTGAGGGCAGTTTTCTGCTCCGCATCGCTCATGCCGGGCCCGGTATCCGTGATGCGGATCTCCACGCCCTCGCGGGGCGGTCGCGCTCCTTTTCGCCGATCGCCCGCGCGGCGGATATCGACGTTTATAGGCCCGCCCTTTGTGAACTTGTTCGCATTGGACAGGATGTTGATGAGGACCTGGCGCAGCTTCTGCTCGTCCGCCCAGAGTGTGATTTGGGTATCTTCCGGCAAGATCAGCGTGTTAGCGGACTGCGAAATCTGCGCGTTCAGCATTTCGCTGACCTGGCGCAGGCACTTGTGCAGGGAGAAAACCGTTTCTTCGATCCGCGTCTTGCCTGCTTCCATCTGGGCAAAGTCGAGGATACCGTTAATTATCGAGAGTAGGTGGCGTGCGCTGTAGAGGATGCTGTCGAGGTATTGCGTATATTTCTCGTTCGGGGCTTGGCCGACAACGCCAGAGCGCATCATATCGGTGAACCCGATGATCGCGTTCATTGGCGTGCGCAACTCGTGGCTCATGTTGGCGAGGAAGTTGCTTTTCGCACGGTTGGCGGATTCGGCTTCCTCCTTGGCGATGCGCAGCGAGCGCTCCGCCACCTTGACGCTGGAGATGTCGAGCGCAGATACCACCGTAGTCAGGCTGTCATGTTCGGATGAGCCTGTTTCGCGCGCAACCACGAAAAATTCGCGGGGCTGTCCGTTCGCATCGACCAGTGTGACCTCAGCCTGCTGGGGCGTGCCGCGCGTCAGGTTTGCCAGCACGCCGGTCGCCGAGATCGCGGCGAATAGGTCGTTCAGATCGCCCAGCGTTCCCGTTTCATGGATGCCAGCAAAATCAAAGCAATACTGGTTGGCGAAGGTGCAATTCCCATGTTTGTCCATCGCGTAGACCATCGTAGGCACCGAATCGATGACGCCGAGCATGTGCTGGCGCGTTCGTTTGAGCGTCTCCAGCGAGCGCAGACGGTCGTTCACAAGCCGATCCTGCAGCGCGAAAGTTCGGCTGCGCAGCAACTTTTGATGCATGCCGAGCATCAGCAGGTTGCGCGCGCGGGTGCGAAACTCGATGGTGTCGACGGGCGTCACGAGAAAATCCGTTGCGCCGCACTCGAGCGCCTCATAGCGGATGTCGCGCTGTTCATAGCCGGAGACCACGATCACGGGCGTGTCCTCTAGCCCGGAAATCCTGCGCAGCGATGTGATGCACTGTGCGGCATTCATTTCCGGCATGTTGAAATCGGTAATGATCAGGTCCGGCGGGTCTGCGGCGAAATCGCGCAGCGCCTCGGGGGCGCTCGCGAAACTCGTGACCCGGCCCACGTCTTCGACCGACCGCGCGAGCCGCTCCATGTACGCCCGGTTTGCCGATAGATCATCGATAATGGCGATGTAGGAGCTTTCCGGCATATTCTGCTTATGGCTGCTAAATCCCAAACACGCTGCCACACAGTTGTTTCATTCGGGTGAACGCAAGTCTACACGCTAAGCGAGCAATCAGCTTGATGTCAGTTCGGCGAAACTTAACCGTAGTCTGATCAGCAAATGAAGATAAGCTTAAAAGTTTTCTAAATTTTCCAACAGAATTCGCCTTGTAAGCAGGTAACGCCTCGCTGGCTTCCACAAATGTCTTTCCCAGCGACATGTTCTTGCCGCTGGCAGGGCTCATTAAATCGTGCTACCGAAAGTTGCATAGCCGTTAACGAGTAGACCAAAATGAGACTGCCCATCCATCTCGTCGACTTAGAACCGTTGCGCGGTTCCTCCATCCGCTTCAACACCGACGCTCTGAACGACCAGCAGACGCAGGACGGTTTGACGCAGGCGGGTCGATCCCGCGCAAATCCACCTCTATCCCAACCCGAGACGAGTGACGCGCAGCATGCCGCCGCGGCTCGGTTGGCGGCGCGGCTTAAGGCGCTGGAACTGCAAGAGCTGGAGCTGGAATATGATCCGGCGATGCGCGCGGTGTGGGGGTTCCAGCTTCACCGCGAGCGCCCGTCCTACACGCCGCAGATGCTTAAGGATATTCAGGCAGTGCAGCGTGTGCTGCGGACTTTCTACCGCGAAAGCCCCGCTGACGCCGCGCTGGCGGCGCGCTTTACCGTACTCGCCTCGCGCACACCAGGCGTGTTCAGCATGGGCGGCGACCTGCAGTTCTTTGTCTCCTGCGTGGAGGAGGGGAATGAGGAGGCGCTGCGGGCGTATGCGATGGCCAGCATCGACGTGTGCTACCGCAACTATCACGCCTGTGACGCGGGAATGGTCACGACTGCGCTGGTTTGCGGCGATGCTCTGGGCGGAGGGTTCGAGGCCGCGATGGCATGCGATATCATTGTTGCGGAAGAGCGCGCGCGGTTCGCTTTGCCCGAGGTGAGCTATGGGCTATTCCCAGGAATGGGTGCCTATACGTTCCTGTCGCGCCGGCTGGGGCAGGCGCGGGCTGAGCGCATGATCCTCTCCAGTCCGATCCTCAGTGCGCGACAGCTCCACGAGCTCGAACTGGTCAATGCGATCGCGGCAGATGGCGATGGCGTGAGCGCAATGGATCGGCAACTCGCTTGGATGTCAGAGCGGTTCGACGCGGTGTTCAACGTGTTCGAGGCACGCCGGACAGCGCATCCCGTGTCTCGCGCCGAGATGGAAGAGATCGGTGAGCGTTGGGTGAAGCTGGCGCTGCGGCTGCCTGAGCCGCGTTTGCGCAAGATGGCCAAGCTGGCCCAGGCACAGCGGCTGCGCCTCAAGCGTCACGGGTCCGCATAGAGCACTTTCAGCAAAAGTGGAAGCCGGTTTTGCGTCAGAAAGTGTGATAGATCAATAATTTGAAGAGCGGTTGCCGATCTGGATTTTCTTAGGTGCGCACTAGGCTCCGGTCCGCAGCGCGCCTCAAGGAAAAAGCGCGACCTTGTATCAGGCCGCGCTCGTTCGCATTGGCTTCAGCTCTGACCCGGTCGGCCTACTGCTTCAGCCGCCGCCAGAGCAACCGCTTGGACATGTAAAGCAGCGCGGCGAGAATGAACAGATAGAGCATCACCTTCGCGCCCATCTGCTTGCGCTCTTCAAGCTTCGGCTCCGCCGACCACATCAGGAATGCCGTCACATCCATTGCGTACTGCTCTTCGGTTGTAGGCGTGCCGTCAGCGTAATCCACGATATCGGGATACAGAACCTGCGGCATGGCCACCTGACCGCCCGGATAGACAGTGTTGTAATGCAGGCCCGGCTGTACCTCTACATCCTCCGGCGGCGGGAACTCATAGCCCGTCAAGAATCCGTAGATGTAGTCCGGCCCGCCCTCGGCATACATCGTCGCAAGGTCCTGTGCGATCGCGACAGGAGCCATGTACCATGCCACGTTGTGGCCTACGCCGCGCGCCTTGGCGATCACCGAGAGATCGGGCGGCACAATGCCATTGTTCACCAGCGCGGCTTCTTTCTCGTTCCGGTACGGATTAACGATTGTGTCATTCGGCGTGGCCGGGCGCTCGAACATCTCTCCCTGGTCGTTCGGGCCGTCCATCACGGTATAATCCGCGGCGATCGCTTCGATCTGCGCTTGCGGCAGATTGGGACCGCTCCCGTCGCCGAGGTTGCGATAGTACAGCAGGTTCATGCCGTGACAGGAGGAGCAAACCTGCTTGTAGACTTTGAATCCGCGACGAAGCTGGTCTTGGTCATAGTAGCCGAACGGGCCGGCAAACGTCCAATCCTGCTTTGGGATATCTGCCGTTGCCCCGGCAGCGAAAGCGCGATCGACGGGGGCTCCGGTCAAACAGAGCGCCACCGCGAGGGCGGTGGTGCTCAGTCCGGCGCGAATGGGCGACAATAAACGCGTCAAGCTGTGGGTCATGGCCGGAATTTTGCTCCCGTTATCGCTTTTCAGGTGCTGCTGGTACCGCATCAGGCGCAGCTCCTCGACCTTCTTGAGGCCCATAAATGGTTTCCGCGATACTTCCCGGCCGCTGCTTCGGACGCTCGATGATACCGACCACCGGCATGACGACAAGGAAGTGGATGAAATAGTACGCCGTGAACAGCCTCGTTGCGATCAGATATCCGCCTTCGGCCGGCTTTGCGCCCAGATAGCCCAGCGCGATGCAGGTGAACACGAAGAGCCAGAAGAAGGGCCGGTAAAGCGGGCGATAACTGGTCGAGCGGACCCGCGAAGTGTCCAGCCACGGCACCAGGAACAGCACCAGGATCGACCCAAACAGCAGGATAACGCCGCCCAGCGTATCCGGTACTGCTCGCAGAATCGCGTAGAACGGCAAGAAGTACCACTCAGGCACGATATGCGCCGGCGTCACCAGCGGGTCGGCCGGGATATAGTTATCGGCATGACCGAGGTAGTTGGGCATATAGAACACGAAGTAGGCGAAGACGATCATGAAGATTGTCAGAGCAAAGCCATCCTTCACCGTCATGTAAGGGTGGAACGGCACTGTCTCCTTCTTCACGTCCTTCACCGCGACGCCGGTTGGGTTGTTGTTGCCCGGCACATGCAGTGCCCAGATATGCAGCCCGACGCAAGCCGCGATCAGGAACGGAAACAGATAGTGCAAGCTGAACAGCCGGTTGAGCGTCGGGTCGCCGACCGAGAAGCCGCCCCATATCCACTGAACGAGCGTGGTCCCGAGCCCCGGGATGATCTGATCAAGTGACGAGAACAGGTTGGTGATCACCGTCACCGCCCAGTAGCTCATCTGTCCCCACGGCAGCGAATAGCCCATGAATGCGGTTGCCATCATCAGGAGCAAGATGATGACGCCGAGAATCCACAACACCTCGCGTGGGGCTTTATAGGAGCCGTAATAAAGACCGCGGAAAATGTGAACGTAGACCGCCAGGAAGAACAGCGATGCGCCGACGGCGTGCGTGTAGCGCATCAGCCAGCCATAATTCACATCGCGCATGAGCCGCTCGACAGACTCGAATGCCATGTCAACGCTGGGGACGTAGTGCATGGCGGCAATGATGCCGGTGATGATCTGGACCATCAAAACGAAGGTCAGGATGCCGCCGAAGGTCCACAGATAGTTGAGGTTGCGCGGCGTCGGAAAAGCGGTGATCTGGTCGTGGAGCAGCCGCGGGATAGGCAGGCGCTCGTCGAGCCAACGCTCAAACGCGCTATTCGGTTGATAGGTGGTCTCTGGCTTCATGTTGGCAGGTCCTTAACCGAGCTGAATCGACGTGTCCGTGGTAAACGTATAAAGCGGCAGCAGCAGATTACGTCCCGCCGGTCCTTTGCGCACACGGCCGGCCGTGTCGTAGTGCGATCCGTGGCATGGGCAGAACCATCCGCCGAATTCGCCGCGGTTCTCGCTGGGCTTGTTGCCCTTCGGAATGCAGCCCAGATGCGTGCAAATGCCGACCAGGATGAGCCACTGTTCGTAACCTGGGCGCGTCAGGTTTTCGTCGGTCGCGGGCAACCCCGCGACTTCACCCATCGCATTCACTTGCGGGTCCTTCAGCTCGCCAACGTCAACGGCCCGTGCGGCCTCAATTTCTTCCGGCGTCCGGTGGCGAATGAACACCGGCTTCCCGCGCCACATCACCGTGATGGCTTGCCCCTCCGAAATGGGCGCGATGTCCACCTCAATAGTGCCTTCCGCCAGCGTCGCCTCGCTTGGGTTCATCTGGTCACCCGCTGGCCAGAGCGCCGCTGCCCCGCCGATCACGAGGAACGCCGTCGTCGCGATGTGGATGAAGTCACGCCTGTTCGGCTCGTCGGCAGCAGTCGCCATGAATCGTCCTTTCGCATTTGCCTTGCGTATGATTACTGGGCGCAGCGCAGAGCACGGCGCAAGGGCTTTCGCCCTGAGAGCACGATGATCTCCAGATAGGTCGGTCTTATATTGTCACAGGTTGGAGCGAGTCTAGCTTAGAAGCGGTGACAAAGTGGCGCATTGGTCACAGGTTTTTCAGACAACACAGGTTTCCCGACGGCGCGCCACCAGGACAAACTGATCATGCGGCTGGCGCTGTATCAACCTGACATAGCCCAAAACACGGGCACAATTCTGCGGCTGGCAGCCTGCGTTGGGGTTGAGGTTAGCATTATAGCGCCTGCTGGTTTTGATATGTCAGACCGGGCGCTGCGCCGCGCGGGCCTAGATTATCTTCAGCATGTGAGCATTGAGCGACACCCGAGCTTCGACGCTTTTCTCGCCCAGATGCGGGCCGAAGGTAGACGGGTTGTGCTGCTCACGCGACATGCCGAGCATGCCTATCTCGACTTTGCGTTTCAGCCGCGCGATGTGCTGCTGCTTGGCCGGGAGAGTGCCGGTGTTCCGCAATCTGTTCACGATGCCGCCGATCATCGCCTCACCATTCCGATACGCCCGGAGCTGCGCTCGCTCAACGTTGCGATGGCCGCGGCAATGGTGTTAGGTGAAGGGTTACGGCAGACCAACAGTTTCCCGACACAGGAATTGCCATGAGCCTGCAGCGCGCAACCAACGAAGACCGTTCGATCCATGCAACCCTGTCCGACGAGCGCGAGCGCGCCAGTGTTTGGTTCGCGGAGTTGCGCGACCATATCTGCAGCGCGTTCGAGCAAATTGAGGACGAGTTGAGCGACGGGCCCCAGGCTGACCAGCCCGCGGGCCGCTTCGAGCGCACTCCATGGGACCGCACCGACCACACTGGCGCGCCCGGCGGCGGTGGCGTCATGTCGATCATGAAGGGCCGCGTGTTCGAGAAGGTCGGCGTCCATACCTCCATCGTTCATGGCACCTTCAAGCCGGAATTCGCCGAGCAAATCCCTGGCGCGGCGGAAGATCCGCGCTTCTGGGCTTCTGGCATCTCGTTGATCGCCCATATGCACAATCCGAATGTTCCGGCCGTGCACATGAATACGCGTTTTGTTGTGACGACCAAGAGTTGGTTCGGCGGCGGCGCCGACCTGACACCGGTCCTGGATGCGCGCCGCTCACAGGACGATCCGGACACCAAGACATTTCACGCGGCGATGCGCGCTGCCTGCGAGGCGCATGAGGTTGCCGATTACGATCACTACAAGCAGTGGTGTGACGAGTATTTCTATCTCAAGCACCGCGAAGAGATGCGCGGCATCGGCGGCATTTTTTATGATTATCTGAACAGCGGCGATTGGGATGCGGATTTCGCCTTTACCCAGCATGTTGGCCGCGCCTTTCTCGACGTTTATCCCGATCTGGTTCGGCGCAACATGCATCTGCCGTGGACGGATGCGCAGCGCGAAGAGCAGTTAATCCGCCGCGGACGCTATGTCGAGTTCAACCTGCTTTACGATCGCGGAACGATTTTTGGCCTTAAAACCGGCGGCAATGTCGATTCGATCCTGTCTTCGATGCCGCCTGTGGTGAAATGGCCATAAAGCCATCAGCTCGTGCTTTTAGTCATTCCAAACTGATGCTAGTCTAAACCTGAGCGCCAAGCTTGGGATTATAAACAAGGTCAAGAGGCAGGAGACGCAATCATGGATATCGACTCGCACATGGCGGAGGGGCAAGGCCCGATGATCGACCCGTTCGGCCGTCTGGTGAGCTATCTGCGGGTCTCTGTGACGGACCGTTGCGATTTCCGCTGCGTCTATTGCATGGCGGAAAACATGACCTTCCTGCCGAAGAAGGACCTGCTGACGTTGGAGGAACTGGACCGGCTCTGTTCGGCCTTCATCGCCAGGGGCGTGCGCAAGCTGCGCCTGACCGGCGGCGAGCCGCTGGTGCGCAGGAACATCATGTGGCTGATCCGCTCGCTGTCCCGGCACATCGAGAGCGGCGCGCTCGACGAATTGACGCTGACAACCAACGGTAGCCAGCTACCACGCTTTGCGCAGGAGTTGGCAGACGCGGGCGTGCGCCGGGTCAACATCTCCATGGATACGCTGGACGCTGACAAGTTTCAGCAGATCACCCGGTGGGGTCGGCTGGACCAGGTCATGGCTGGGATTGATGCCGCGCAGGCCGCAGGGCTGCAGGTCAAGATCAACGCGGTTGCGCTGAAGGGTGTCAACGAGCACGAGATCGAGGACATGCTGCGCTGGGCGCATGGCCGCGGCATGGACCTGACGCTGATCGAAACGATGCCGTTGGGCGATATCGACGGCGATCGCACCGATCAGTATCTGCCGCTGTCCACAGTGCGCGCGCGCCTCAGCGAAACCTTCACACTTGAGGATATCCCCTACAAGACTGGTGGCCCGGCGCGCTATGTGCAGGTCGCCGAGACCGGCGGTCGGCTCGGCTTCATCACGCCGCTCACTCATAACTTCTGTGAAAGCTGCAATCGCGTGCGCCTGACCTGCACCGGCACCCTCTACATGTGCCTTGGGCAGGACGACGCCGCCGATCTGCGCGCGCCGCTACGCGCCAGCGAGGGCAACGAGCTATTGAACGCGGCGATCGACGAGGCGATCTCGCGCAAGCCCAGGGGCCATGACTTCGTGATCGACCGCGACCGGAACCAACCAGCCGTCAGCCGCCATATGAGCGTCACCGGCGGTTGATATCGCTCGCTGCGGAACGGGTCGCGAAGGCCGGCGCCCATGGGAAGGCGGGCGCCCATGTATTGGCCTTCATACATGTATACGACCTTAACATACGTCGCGGCGGCATTGGCGGAGATCGCAGGTTGTTTTGCGTTCTGGGCGTGGCTGCGGCTCGGGCATTCGATTTGGTGGTTGCTGCCAGGCGTGGCGTCGCTCGCGGCCTTTGCTTTTCTGCTCACGCTCATCGACAGCCCCGGCGCTGGACGCGTCTATGCTGCAGATGGCGGCGTCTACATCGTGAGTTCACTGATCTGGCTGTGGATGATCGAGGGCGTTCAACCCGATCGCTGGGACTTGACCGGCGCGGCGATTTGCCTGGTCGGTGCGGCCGTGATCGTCGCTGGCCCGCGCTGACGGGCGCGCGCTCATGAGGGGAGGGGGAGCCCCGACACGGGGAATGCCGGGGCTCCTTCGGGTGCGGGAGCAGGCCGAAACGCGATCCGTTCGCAAGGCTTTGCGCGCCTCGGTTGTATGATTGATAATGTGCACGTCTTTATGCAGCGTTAAAGCGGGCTTGAATTTGGCCGCTTCCGCCGAATTTGTTGCTCAGGCCAGGTCGTCGCGATTGGCGTGTGCGCGCACGGCATCCAGCCTGCGCCGTTCGCGCTTCGTGGGGCGTCCAGCACCTGCGGGCCGCGCCGAAGCGGGGCGCGTGCTCTCACCGTTCGAGGGAGCCGGTTCCACCGGCGGCGTCAAATCCTCGTAGAGCGCGCGGGCCTCTTCCGCTGGCCCCCGGCGCCTACCGGCTGCGGCGATCTTGAGGACGCGCACGCGCTCGCCGATAGCTGCCGTCACCACATCGCCGGGCCGAACGGTTTGAGCGGGTTTCAGGATCTTCTGCCGGTTGACGCGGACCTTGCCGTCTTCGACGAGGCGCGCAGCCAGGCTGCGCGTGCGGGCACAACGCGCGAACCACAGCCATTTGTCGAGCCGTTGTTGGCTCTCCGAGGGGTCTTCAGCCGCTGGCGGCTGCTCGGAGGCGTTCTGCGAGGCGGTCGGGTGGCGGGCCGGGCGGCGTCGGCGCTGGCGCGGCACTCAGGCGCGCTCCTGCATGTCGCGCTCCATCTTCTCTTTGAGATGTTTCAGTGCCGCAAAAGGCGAGTCCGGGTCGACGGGGGGCTGTTTCTTGCCAGCATTCGCTGACGGTTTCGGCTGGTTTTTGTTCGGCCCGGCGCGCTTCTTCTTCGGCGCACGCTTGTCGTGCGCAGGCTTGGCGTTGCGCGCGTCTGCGCCGTTGGGCTGGCTAGCCCTGCCGGGCGTGCTGTGTGCCTCGCCTTGGGTTGCGCGCTCAGTTTGGCGCGGACGCTTGCGCCGTTCGGGCCGGCGGCGCGGGCGCCAGATATCCTCGTATTCCGGCTCCACTGGCAGCGCGGCATCGGCTGCTGTCGCCGGGGTTGTTTCAGGCGAAGGCGGGCTGCCCTCCGCCTGCGGTGCGGCCTCGGCTTGCGCGGACTCCGTTTGCGGCGCTTCCTGC
The DNA here is from genome assembly GCA_964450925.1 of uncultured Hyphomicrobiaceae bacterium. Classification (GTDB taxonomy): domain Bacteria; phylum Pseudomonadota; class Alphaproteobacteria; order Rhizobiales; family Rhodomicrobiaceae; genus Dichotomicrobium. The sequence goes on from CAYVFK010000008.1 coordinate 13,423, forward strand.
GCCTGTGCGCCGGCTTCGGCTTCGGCCGCGTGCGAGCTGCTCACCGGCCGTCGCTCCAGGCGATAACCAAGCGCCTTCAGCACGCCGCTCAGTTCTTCCTGTGAACAGCCGAGGATCGCCATCATGTCTGGCTGCACCTTGAAGGCGCCGCCGCCCAGCGCACCCGCGGGCGGTTCCGCATTCTGGCCATTCGGCTTCCACGAAACCAACGGCCTGATCTGATCGCCAAGGCGTTCCAGAATGTCAATGCGCACGGCCCGGTCGCCACAGACATGAAATCCGCAGGCGCGATAAAAATCCTCCGGAAGAGCAGGATCAGCCGTGACCGATGTCAGGCCAGGGCGCGGCATCTCTGGCAGTGCATACGGATTGAGCCCACCTTGCGCGCCGTGCTTCAGCCCCCACAGCAGCAGGAGCAATTCAGCGGCGTCCGGCTTCATGAGTGCGGGGGCAAAAATATTGAACGCGCCGAAACGCACGCCGTATTTGCGCAGGCTCGCGCGCGCATCCTGATCCAGTCCGCGCACCTCATCGGCCACCGTTTCGCGCTTCAGCGAGCCGAAATTCTCCACCAACCGGAACGCGATGCCGCGCGCGATGCCGTCCACGTCGCTCGCCCCGGCCAGATCGACGAGCGGCTTGATCCGCTGTGCGATGTGATGATCGACCCAGGTGCGCAGCCGCGCTACAACTTTTTCGCGGTCCGGCGCATTCATATGTTCGTCGGCAAGAAGTTGAATGCCCGGCTTTAGCGGGTCTTCGCCAGCTTCCAGCCGCGCGACCTCTTCGCTGTTCCAGATAATCGCGCCGGCACGCGTCAGCGCAAGCGTTTCCGGCTTGGCGGCAGTAAGCTTGTCCGCGCGCCGCGCCAGTTCCTGGGACAGCACCTTTGACGCGGCATGCCGCGCGGCTTTGCCCTGCGCGCCAGAGGCGTGGGTGTCGGGCGTGAAGCGGAAGCCTTGAAGCTGGCCGACATAATGGTTTTCCACGAAGATCTTGCCGTCATCCTCGATCTCAGCATCCAGCGCGCTCTTGTCGTGCAGGCGCTTCATCAGCACGCTGGTGCGCCGGTCCACGAAGCGCTGGGCAAGCTGCTGGTGCAGCGCATCTGACAGGTTGTCCTCGATTTCGCGGGTGCGCGCCTGCCAGTGCTCCGGGTCGGCGAGCCAGCCTGGCCGGTTGGAGACGAAAGTCCAGGTCCGGATCAGGCTGATCCGACCGGCCAGCGTGTCAATATCGCCCTCGGTCGAGGCGGCCTGGCGAACCTGCTTCTCGATCCAGTCTTCCGGGATCAGGCCATTGTCGGTGATGAGGAACCGGTACAGGCTGGCAACCAGTTCGGTATGCGTCGCGGCGGAGATCTTGCGGTAATCAGGCACCTGGCAGGCATCCCATAGCCGCGCGACGCTTTCGCGCGTGCGTGTCATCTCCAGGATCTCTTGATCAGAGGCGAGCCGCTCCAGCACGGCCACGTCATCGTTTTCCCGCGTGCGCTGTAGCCGAGGCGAGTCCGGCACCTTGCTGAGGCTCTTCTGTAGCGCCTGCAGCGTCGAAAAATCGAGATTGGCGTTGCGCCACTGCAGGATCTTGACCGGATCGAATTCGTGATCTTCCAGCTTGGCGACCAACTCGGCATCGAAAGCCTCGCACTCGCCTGTGACGCCGAAGGTGCCATCATTCATGTAGCGGCCCGCGCGCCCCGCGATCTGGCCGGTCTCGCCTGGCGTCAGCATACGGTGCACGCGCCCGTCGAATTTGCGCCGGCCCGCAAACGCGACGTGATCGACCTCAAGGTTCAGCCCCATGCCGATTGCGTCGGTCGCCACCATGAAGTCGACATCACCCGACTGGTAAAGCTCAACCTGTGCGTTGCGCGTGCGCGGGCTGAGCGCGCCAAGCACGACGGCGGCGCCGCCGCGCTGACGGCGTATCAATTCGGCGATGGCGTAAACGTCGCTGGCGGAAAACGCCACGATCGCCGATCGGCGGGGCAGGCGGCTGATCTTCTTTTGGCCGGCATAGCTCAGCTTGGACAGGCGCGGTCGGGACACGAAGTTGGCTTCGGGCAGCAGATCGCGGATCGCGCCTTGCATGGTCTGCGCGCCGAGCAGCAGCGTTTCCAGACGCCCGCGGGCATGGAATAGCCGGTTCGTGAACACGTGCCCGCGCTCGGGATCGCCGGCGAGCTGGATCTCATCGACGGCCAGAAAATCGACATCGGCGTTCTGCGGCATCGATTCGACTGTGCAGACGTGATAGCGCGGCTCGGGTGGCTTGATCTTTTCCTCGCCCGTGATGAGCGCGACATTCTCCGCCCCAGCGCGGGCTGCGACTTTCTCATAAACCTCGCGCGCCAGAAGCCGCAGCGGTAGGCCCATCATGCCGGTCTCGTGGCCCAGCATCCGCTCAATCGCGAGATGCGTCTTCCCGGTGTTTGTAGGGCCCAGCACAGCCGTCACGTTGCGGGCGCAGTCCGGTCGGCGCTCTGGCGGGTTGGAATGGGTGCGGGGCGCGGAAGCAGGAGGGTGTTGCGGCATATCTTCCCTATTGCCGGCGGGCTAATGCATCAAAGCATTGCTTGGGCGTCTCCCCGGCGCGTTGGCCAAAGCGAAGCCGCGATGCAGCGAAGAACATCTGCGCTGCACGAATGAAATGGGTGGCGGTTGGCGCGAAGAAACCCCCTCGGATCAGCCCACCACTCAACCGATTAATTAGGAGCAGGAAAACATGATCGCAATGTGAAATCGACCGCATTTGATTAAGCTTTATGCCCAGCGGCCGGGCGGTTCTTTGATCCAGACATTTGCATCGGCATGAGCTTCGCGCGCAGGCAAGTCTTTTTATCGAACTGTCTGAGCGACCTCGCTCCCGCTGAACCGAGGTATCGCTCTACCTTTCTCATTACACGCGCGTTCTTATCCGAAGATCGGGCCTCACTATTCGCAATGCGCGTTAGCTGGAGCCGATCACAGTCAGGCTGCCCTCCCTCGCCGACTCCACCCGGAATTCCTGCACCGTGAGCGACGCCGAGCCAATCGGCAGTGGCAGGTAGATGTAATAAGGCACGTAGAGCTTGGCTTTTCGCGCCGGGATCAGCCACACTTCAATGTCGTTAGAGCGCTCCAGAAAGCCAGTATCTTCCTTGCCCGGCTTGTGCCCAGCAATGGCGCGAAACTTCGCCCTGCAAACGTGAGCCGGGCCGTTGTATCCTGCGCTGCTGACGCGGCGAGTTTGCTTGTAGCGCAGAGTGATGTCATAGCGCATCTTGCCGTCGAATATCTCCAGCGCCTCATCGCAAGACTGAGCCCCGCCGACCGGACGCCGGAATTTCGACAGACCGATGACTGCGCTCAGAGGGTCGATGACGCCGTGCATGTGCTGGTTGCGGATCGGTACGCGATTTGGTTCGGGCGGCGGATCAATGTTCACATAGTCCACCGAAGAACCGTTGAAGCGCAGGCGTACCGAACCGGCTTGGTCGGCGGATTCAAACCCGAAACTGTACCGTTCTGGCCGGGGGCCGCCAGAGGTCAGGCGGCCGGCGCTTTCCGTGCGCGCATTCCAGTCGAACAGAATACCGTTGAGCAGGCTGATCCGTGCGCCCGCGCGCAGCAGATAGCTATTGCCGTTCAAGTCGGATTCGAAGCGAAAAGTCCCGATGCTCAGGCCATTAAACGCAATGTCATAGCGTGCCACGATTTTCGTGTCATTGGCGGTCGCAGAACCGGGGAGCCCGCCAACAGCCGTAACGAGGGCCGTGAGTAGCCCCACAATCGGGACCGAATGACGCAAGAACCTCATAGACATGACATTTGACCTTCTCGCCCTCGGTCCCGCAGCGCTGCGCAGCTGGACGGATGCTTCACTCGACCCAATCAGAACCCGGCTATCCGCCGATTGCAAGGCATCTCAACTCGACTTCGCGCCCGCATCGCAAGCATTCATACACGCTAAAGCTTAACGTGTGTTTTTTGCCGGTACACCATATGTCGCCGATGGCCGCTCGTCGTCGATGTCTGAGCTGCCCGGGCCGGGATCATCTGGCGCGCGTAGCGGAAAAACCACAGTCTCGGTTCCTTGGACGCTCTTTGCCCGCGGGTGTTTGGCGGGATGGTCGTCGGCCTTTGCGGGCAAGCCATTCGCAAGCCCCAGATTTTCCTCGCCGTGCTTGTCGCGTGCGTCTGGCTGGTCGCTGTCTTCCTCTCGCTCTTCGCTGGCGTGTCCAGGTGGCTCCGCAGATGTCAACTTGGCCGGCTGGCTTTGGCTTGCAGCGCGTTTGGCGGCTGCGGCATCCTCGGCTTGCTGAAGGCGCTCCAGCCGGTCCAATTCCGCGATCTCCAGCGGGAGCGCGTCCTGATCAGCTGGCGCGCTTCGCTCCATGGGGATGCGCCATTCGAATGCGTCGAGGCGGCCCGTGACCGGCGACACCGGCGCCCACCGATCCGAGACGACGCCATCCGCCACCCAAGCCGGATCGCGCGGGGCGCGCAGCGCGCGCGCCAGCCACTCGCGCACCCGCCCGGCGTTGCGTGTATCGCCTGCCTCTATGCGCGCCATCAGCGTGCACACCCGGTGAGAAGGGCGCTCGGCCAGTAGCGGCTCAAGCGCTTCGCGCGCCTCGCGCCACTCGTGCGCGTCGACCGCTGCTGCGGCGACCGCCACGCGGCTCTCCACGTGCTCGGGTTGATTTCGAGTGAGCGCACGAACGCGGTTCAGGCGGTCGCGCGGCGAGTCGCCAGGGCGCACATAGGCGTAGGTGAGCGCGATATCGGGATGCGGCGACAGCTCCCAGGTCTTGGCCAGCAGCCGCGCCGCACGTGATACATAGCCCTGCGCCGCCAGTACGCGCCCAGCGATTTCTGCTGCTGGCACCAGATCGGGCGCGAGGCCGTGCGCTTCTTCCGCCAACTTGCCGGCCTGATCCTGGTCGTTCAGCTCCATAGCCAGGGCCTGCGCGGTCAACAGCACGGCCCGGCGGCGATCGGCGGTCTTGCGATCCACCAGCTTGTTCTGGCGCATCGAGGAAAGAGTGTTCAGCGCGCCGGCCCAGTCGCCCTTGCGGCATTGCAGCTCGAACAACGCCTCTGCGGCCCAGGGCAGGGCAGGCTTGATCTCCACCGCACCTGCGGCGAACTGCTCAGCCGCTTCGATCCGATTCTCGCGCTGTGCTTCCAGAAACAGCCCATGCAGGCCCATCAACCGCGTTTCTTCGTCATCGAGCATTGTCTCGAAGATACGCCTTGCGGTTGCATGGTCGCCGCTGATCTGGGCCGCCTGAGCGCGCAGCAGCCGGGTCAGCGGTTCGTTTTCCAACACCTGCCGCGCCTCGCTGGCATAGCGCGCCGCCAGCTGCGCATCGCCCGCACCGACGGCGAAGATGCCCTGGCGCAGAGCATCGCGCCCGCGCTGCTCTCGCCCCTCGCGCATGCGCGCGATCAGCCGCCCCGGTGCACCGAAGATTCCGCGTAGCGCGCTCCAAAGCATCAGCGCCGCAGCCACGGCGAGCAGCAGCGCCGCGATGGCGATGAATACGCTGGTCTCCATGCGGTAGCCCAGCCACGTGATGGCCAGATTGCCCGGATTGCCCGCAAGCCACGCAGCAGCCGCACCTACGACGCCGACCACGAGCAGATAAAGCAGAAGTCTGAGCATTTGCGGTCTCTCTTCGCAGCGCCGCGCGACGCTACGCCTCTATTGCGGGATGCCGTCGAGCATGCGCGCTTCCAGTGAGGACAGTTCGATGTTTGCGTTGATCCGCGTCTTCACCTGCTGGATCCATGGCAACAACTGAACCGCCGCCTCGCCCGAAAGCTGGTCGCTCTGCTCAACAACGCCCTGCAGATCGCCGGCATTCAGCCGATTCTCCACACGCGCGATAATCGCGCGGGGACTGTCGCCCTCAATCTCGCCGACCGGGCGCACATTCACGACCGAGCGCGCGCTTTCCACGATTTGTCCGATAAGCGAACTATCGCCCTTTGCCCCGACGGCTTCGAGCGCTCTATTGGCGAATTCCGGGAAGCTCTGGCGCAGATTGCGCAGGCTCGGCACGCCGTCTTGCGCCGCCGCAGCTAGCGCATCCGCCTCCAATGGCCCGCCCGCCACCTGGCGCAGCGCGTCCAGCTCCGCTGTGAAGGGGCCCCCGCCGTCGACCGCTCGGCGCAGCCGGTTGACCGCCAGGGTCTGTGCGGAGCTTCGGGCCAGCTCGGCGTTGCGCTTAGTTTGAGCGCGCACGTCGTCCAGACCGGCGCGTAGCGAGGCGATGCTCTCCTCAATTCCTGTCAGCCGGCTGCGCACGGCCTCGACCTGATCGGCGCGAGCGGCATCGCCGGTTGTTGTGCTGGCAGCCTGAAGCTGCTGCTCCAGCGCCTGCAGGCGCGCGGTGAGCGCGGCCACGGCCTCATCATCCGTCTGCGCCAGACCTTCGGTGCGCGCATCCAGCGCAGCAACGCGGTCGGCCAGCTCGGCGCGCGCTGCGCTGCTATCGTCCGCAACCTCCGCGATCCGCTGTTCCAGTTGCGCCTGCGTGGCTTTGATCTGCTCTGCGCTCGTCTCGGCGATGAACGGCAGCCGATCGCGGAAATTTCCAAGCGCGTAATATCCGATGACCAGAGCAATCAGCCCGCCCAACAGCCCGGCTGACAGATGTGTCAGAAAACTCGCCGTACCGCTGCCTTCACGCGCGGGAAGCACGTCGTCTGGCTCGCGCGCTCCATCGCCGGTCGTTTGCGTTTCCTCATCCGGCGTCTTTTCGGGCGCGTCAACGCGCTCTGCCTTCAGGTCCAGTGTCGCGTGCGGTCGCTCCGTGCCGCTTCCGGGTTTGGTCTCGTCAGACATCGGTTTCGCTCCATGCCAGGCCCATGGGCCTATCGCCATGATCGCCGGAAAGGCTGCGTTGCGCAAATGCTGCCTTGTTCTGGCTATATCCGGCTTGGGTTAATGTTTTGCGAGAAGTTCGCGCGCGGCGGCGCAACCTACGCAGGCACTCTCTACGCAGGCATTCGTGGCCCCAACAAGTCGAGAAGCGCATCCAGCGAGGGCCGGGCCGCGACAGCTACTTGCAGCGCGTTGAGCGGAGCCAGTGCCGCAGCGACCTGGTCGGACAGGCACAAGAAGCGCAGTCGCGCCGCATGGTCGATGACCCCCGCTGCCTGCGCCAGATCGACGAAATGCGCGGCGGTGCGCTGCGACATGAAAATGATGGCGTCGAAAAAGTCTCGTTGCAGCCCGACCGTGACGGGTAGGGCCAGCGACTGGACAAGCGCGTTGTGATACACGATCCGCCGCCAGACCGTGAGACCACGCGCGCCGAGCGCCTGCTGCATGTCAAATGCGAGATCCTCACCCGTCAGATAGAGCAGGGGGCCGTTTTCGGGCCGTTGCATATAGACGATGTGTTCGGCGAGCTGCGCGCCCGTGCCGCCGCCCGCGACAACGTGAACAAAACCGGCTTGCCGCGCCGCTTCCGCCGTCGCCGCGCCGACGCAATACGCTGGCAGCCGGTGCAGGCTCCTCGCCCATGCGACGCCCTCCAGCGCGCGGATCGCGTTCTTGCTGGTAAAGATCGTCGCGGCCGGCCAACTGGGCGGCGGTTCTGGTGCCAGGTAGCGGATGTGGCTCAGCGGCGCGAGCACGGGTTCGTGTCCGCGCGCCTTGATCCCGTCTGACAGCGGCCCTGCGTCCTCAACCGGGCGAGTGATGATCACGCGCATCACACAATCTGGGCCATGAACTCCGGTCCGGCCCGCTGCAATAGCTCCCTCGCGGCGTCGCGGCCCATCGCGGCGGCATCGCTCGCCGGCCCGCTGCGCGCGGTGTGGAACTCCTGCGAGCCGTCGGGCAGCAGGATCTGGCCGCGAAAGTGCATCTGGTCGCCGTCCAGCTCGGCCAGCCCGGCAATCGGCGTGCGGCATGAGCCGTCAAGTTCGGCGAGAAAAGCGCGCTCGGCACTGACGCGGGCATGGGTTGGATGATCGTGGATCGTAGCGAGCAGTTCGCGGCGCGCGTCGTCGTCCTTGCGTATCTGGATGCCGATTGCCCCTTGCGCGATGGCCGGAAGCATCTCGTCCGGGCTTACCGGCGCTGTAATCTTGTCGCTGTGGCCAAGACGGCGCAGGCCCGCGACAGCGAGCAGCGTGGCGTCCGCCACTTCTTCCTCCAGCTTGCGCAGGCGCGTCTCGACACTGCCGCGATAGGTGATGACCTCGATATCCGGGCGCAGCGCCTTCACCTGGGCCTGGCGGCGCAACGACGACGTGCCAACCACCGCGCCGTGCGGCAGGTCGCTCAGGCGAGCGACCTTCAGGCTAATGAACGCATCGCGCACGTCCTCGCGCGGCATCAGGCACACGATCTCAAGCGGCTCCGGCTCGATGGTCGCGACGTCCTTCATCGAATGCACCGCCATATCGATATCGCCGGCGATCAGCGCGTCCTCGATCTCCTTGG
>CAYVFK010000009.1:0-21818 GCA_964450925.1 uncultured Hyphomicrobiaceae bacterium
GGGCCAGAGGCGATCATCAAAGCCAGCCCGGAGCTTGAATTTTTCGACGATGAGTTGTGGTGCGAGCCGTATCGCCAATTCGGCATCGCCACCCTGGAGGCCCCGCCGGTGGCGGAGGCGGCGGCTGATGCGCTGGACCAGATCGAGGGCCTAACCGGCGCGGCGCTCGATGCGGGGCATTTCCCGCTGGTGCTGGGCGGCGAGCACACGCTGAGCGCCGGGGCGATCCGCCCGTTTGCTGCGCGCTATCCCGATCTAGCCGTTCTGCATCTCGACGCGCATACCGACCTGCGCGACAGCTATCTCGGCAACCCCCTGTCGCATGCGTGTGCGATGCGCCGCGTGCTTGATCTGGGCGTCGACGTCACCTCGGTCGGCATCCGTGCGATCTCGGCGGAGGAAGTGCCGTTCCTGGAGGCGAACCACGAGCGGGTGCGCGTGTTGTGGGCGCGTGAGCGCGCGCGTTGGGCGCTGGAGGAGATCGTCGCGCCGCTGCGCGGGCGGCCGGTTTATGTCAGCCTTGATGTTGACGTTCTGGACGCCGGCCTGATGCCGGCCACTGGGACGCCTGAGCCGGGCGGACTGTCCTTCGATGAGGTCTGCGCGGTGATAAGAGCAGCTGCTGCTGCGGGGCGAATCGTCGGCGCGGATGTGGTGGAGCTTGCCCCGATCCCCGGCCTTCACGCCTGCGACTTCACCGCCGCCAAACTGGCGTACAAACTGCTGGGTTACGCGCTCGCCCGCGGCTAGTTCAGCACCACAAAGTCCGTTCCACGGCCGGTTTCGCGCCCGAGGCCCTGGTCCGAGATGATCATTGACGAGCCCGGCGTCAGCATCCGTTCCAAGCGGTCGCGAAGAACCTCGGAGATGTTGACCCGGTCGAGCGCGGTCACCGCGTCAACGCCGGCCGCCTCTTCAGTGGTGAGCGCCAGCCACTGGGTCCGCGCTTCAACGGGGCCGAAGCTGCTCGCGAAATAGACATGCGTACCCAGCGGCTCATCCGGGTTCTTAAGGCTCACAGGCGCATCCAGCACCTGCTTGAAACCCTGGCGGATATACAGGTGGCCAGTGGGCGCAGGCTCGCTGCGCGCTTCCAGGAACAATTTGTCCCGCAGCTCTTCGGAAAATGCCCCAGTCGCTTGCAGGCCCTTGTCCTCTTGATACTTCTGGATGGCCGCGCCCGTCATGCGCCCCATGAACCCATCAACCGGGCCGGGATCATAGCCAAGCTCGGCCAGCAGCTTTTGCACATCGCGGACCCGCTCGCGTCCCAGGCGTTTGGTGATCAGCACGCGCACCGGCTCCTCCGCGCGCGCGACATATTCTTCCAGCCGGTGGAAATCATGTTCGAGATCGGCCATCAGTAAAGCGCCATCTTCCGCTGTCATCGGCTGTGGCGCGGCGGTGGCGTCGGTCATCACGTCGGACGCGCCCGTGAGCGCCGCGTATTTGCGCTCGCGAGGTTCTGGCAGCGCAATACTGACAATCTTGCCCGTCTCGTAGGCGAGCCGCTGTTTGAGCGCTTGCTGGGCGTCCATCGTCAACAGTTCGAGCGGCTGCGGCTGCAGCAGGTTGGCATGGGCAATGGGGCGCGGCGTCGTCTCACCGCGGGTCACAATCACATGCCCGCCGACATCGGTTTTCTTGAACAGCGCACTGGCCGACCTGCTTGGCAGCCGGATACAACCGTGCGAAGCGGGGTAGCGCGGCACGTGACCGGACGCGTGCAGCGCGATGCCCGACCAGGTGAGCCGCTGCATGAATGGCATCGGCGCATTGTTGTAGATATTGGAGCGGTGCCAGCGCCGTTTCTCAAGGATGCTGTAAATGCCAGCAGGAGTGGAGTGGCCGCGTTTGCCGGTCGAAACACGCGAGGAAAATACCTGCTCCGTGCCCTGATAGACGTACATCTGCTGGTTCTTGAGAGACACGACGATCTTCAGCGGATCGGGCTTTGTCACCATGCTGCTGGCGCCTTGGGCGGATGCCGGCGATCCAGCAACAATTCCCGAGACGATAACGGCGACAGCGGACACGCACCCGAAATGACCCACAAAACGCAACACGCTGCTGCGGCGCGGCAAACGCAACATGAGATCACACTCCCAAAACTCGTAAAACGCTGAGCCGTGGGAAGATACCTACGGCTGCCCCTTGACATGAAAGTATTACACGCCCCTTAAAGAGTGGTGAATATTCGGTTTAGGCAAATTTTCGAGAAATCGGTCAACAGATGCTTTTCAGTCACCATTTCGGGAACGGGTTCAGCCGCTTTCCAGCTCCTCGCGCCTCATTTCAAGTTCGAGCCATCGGTCCTCTGCCTGCAACAGCGTGTGTTGGACATCAGCAAGCTCAGCGCTTATACGCTCCAAGCCTTCCGGGTCGCGGCCGTAGAAATCCGGGTCGGCCAGCCGGTCCTCCAGCTTGCGGGCTTGCGCGCGCAGCCGATCGATCTCGGCGGGCAGCGTCTCCAGCGCGTGTTTGTCTTTGAAACTCATCCGGCCACGATTGGGTGCGGCGCCCTTTGGCCCGGTGCGCTTGGGCTTGGCCTTGGATTGCGCGTTCGGCTTGCCGCCGCTGGGCTTGTCCTTGCTCAGTTCCGCGCCGCGCTGGGCCAGCATGTCGGAATAGCCGCCCGCATATTCTGCCCAGATGCCCCCACCCTCGGGCGCGAGCACGGATCCGACTACGCGGTCGAGAAAGTCGCGGTCGTGGCTGATCAGGATCACCGAGCCCTCGTAGTTGCCCAGCATATCCTGCAGCACATCAAGGGTATCGAGGTCCAGATCGTTGGTCGGCTCGTCGAGCACCAGCAGGTTCGATGGCGTCGCCATTGCCCGCGCGATCATCAGCCGAGCCCGCTCGCCGCCGGAAAGCGCGCGCAGCGGTGTGCCCATCTGTTCAGGCGCGAACAGGAAATCTTTCATATACGCCGCGATATGCTTGGTTTGTCCGCCAACCTCGATCATGTCGCCGCCGCCATGGGTGATCGCGTCTTTTAGGCTCGCTTCAGGGTCGAGCTGCGCGCGGTCCTGCTCCAGCATCGCCATCGCCAGATTCGCGCCTAGCCGGATGGTGCCGCTGTCGGGCGCCAAAGCGCCGGTCAGCAGCTTGACCAGCGAGGTCTTGCCGGAACCGTTAGGCCCGATGATGCCGAGCCGGTCGCCGCGCCGCAGCTTCATGGAGAGGTCGCGGACGATGGCGGTTTCGCCAAATGCCTTGGATATGTTTTTCGCTTCGATAACCAGGCTACCGGATTTTTCCGCCTCCAGCGCGCTGAACGTCGCCTGCCCCTGCGCGCCGCGATGCTCGCGCCGCGCCTGTCGCAAAGCCTGGAGATCGGCCAGCCGGCGGACATTGCGTTTGCGCCGCGCCGTCACGCCATAGCGCAGCCAGTCCTGCTCGCGCACGATTTTGCGGTCGAGTTTTTGTTGATCGCGCTCTTCTTGCGCGAGTTGCTCATCGCGCCAGGCCTCGAAGCCGGAAAACCCAATCTCGATACGGCGCGTTCTGGCGCGGTCGATCCATACGGTCGCGCGTGACAGGCGCTCCAAGAAGCGCCGGTCATGGCTGATCAGCACCAGCGCGCCGCGATAGCCGCCCAGCCAGCCCTCCAGCCACTCGATCACCGGCAGGTCGAGGTGGTTGGTCGGCTCATCCAGCAACAACACGTCCGGCTTTGGCGCAAGAGTACGCGCAAGAGCTGCGCGGCGCGCCTCGCCACCGGACAGGCTGGCGGGCACGGCGACCGGATCAATGCCCAATTGGTCCAGCAGGCGTGCGGCAGCGCGCAGATCATCACCCGGCGCAAGGCCGGCTTCGACATAAGCCAGCACCGTCTCGAAGCCGCTCATATCCGGCTCTTGCGGCAGATACCGTATTGTTGCACCCGGTTGGACGAACCGCTCACCCGCATCAGGCTCGATCAGCCCTGCGGCGATCTTCATCAGCGTGGATTTGCCCGACCCATTGCGCCCGACCATGCACAGACGGTCCCCCGGCGCGACCGACAACTCCGCGCCCTGCAGAAGCGGAGTGCCGCCGAAGGTGAGGTCAATGTCGTTTAACCGAACAAGCGGTGGGGCCATATCACGCGACTGGTCTCGATTGCGATCATGGCCCTGATGTAGCGGTTACGCCGCGAGATGTCACCGTACGCGCCTTAATGAAAGCTGCGTCGGCCGCTGCGTGACAGCCGACGCCCGGGTTGCTTATTCGACGACGGTAATCGTGATGCGCTCGGAGGCGATCGGTGGGTCGTGGGGTAAATGATTCTTGTCGCCGAGAAGCAGTTGCAGCGTGTGCTCGCCCGCCTCCAGATCAACCGAGGTTTGGGTCTGGCCACCGCCGAAATGTATGTAATTTTCATCGGCGGGAATGCCCTGGTCCATTGGCGGAAGCGGCGCATTGAGGATCAGGTGGTGATGGCCGGTGCCTTCCATGTCAACGCCGGCGGGCGCGACGCCCATGCCCTTCAGGCCGAACACGACCGTCACCGGGCTTTGCACTTCCGCCCCGTCCTTGGGCTCAACGATATAGACCTCGGCGCCGTCCGGCGCGGGCGTGCGTTCCAGCGCATGTGCACTGGCGGTCAGAAACAGACCAAGAAGCATAACAAGAGCGTATTTCATCAATTCCTCCCTGTTGCGGGCCGGCGGCGTATGCCAACGGCCCATGCAGGGCGCGTGCCAAGCTTTTTCTGCATGGTCAATTCAGTCGCGCCCAATGCGGTCAAGTCTACACGAGAAACGCCTATTGCAAACGCGTTTGAGGCGTTAAACGCTCAAATTTGTTCGATGAGGCAAAGGATCACACCTTCGATTCTTCGTCGCCGTTCCCCGATGCGGCGGGCTGGGCTTCCGCGCTTTGCGAATCCTCACGCCCCAGCGCGGCGCCGTCGGCCTGCTCCAACGCGGGCGGCTGCTCACCCGGCTCGGCTGGAGACGTCCGATCGGCGTCGCCGATCCTTTCGTCCTCGACCGGCTCTTCGTCTTCAGCCGCGTATCCCCTGCCCGGCTTGTAGGCCGAAGCGAGGTTTTCGACGACCAGCGCGGCGTCGGTGAAGTCCTCATCATAGTCGTTCAGCCCGTCCACATTCGCCAGGATCGGGTCAGAGCGCCACAGCGCGCGAAGCGCACGCCGACGCACCATCTCCGGCACGTCTTCTGCCATGAAGCGCGTGTAATCGGACTCGTAGTCGAGCGCGTCGAAGTCCACATCGTCGAATGCCGCGGCATCGGCGGATATGTCCTCAGCAGGCGGCTCCGGCGCAGCGTTCTCCGCTGGCAATTGCGGCTGTTCTTTCGCCTGCTGCGGCTGCGGATCCGCCAGCCCGTCGCGCACCGCCTGTTTGCGCCGCGACCAGCGCGACAGGAAATCCTTCTCGCCTGTCGTCATGGCTCTTGCCCATTAGTGTGTATCTTCTGGTAACTGCGGTGGATTGGTTCCTTACCGAACTTCTCTTCGGTGATGTCGACTTGGTCGCGCTTGCGTTTGCGGAATTTTTCCTCGACATGATGCTGGGCGATAAAGGCCTCGACCATCGCCACCAGAGGCTCTGGCATCGCCACGCGATCCACCGTCTCTTCGCTGCTGTCCATGTAATCCTGGGCCTCGAATGGCGAGGCCGTAACCAGGTGGACCTCGACCGGCGCATCATCTGTCTCGCTCTCGCGCAGCACGACAAAAAGCGCAGGATCGTTGCTCTCGATGTTCGCGATATAGGCTTCGGTCTCCTTGCGGAACAGTTCGAGTTGCGCGCGTGTCGTAAGATATTGCGTGAAGCCCTCGCCCTGCGCCAGTTCGCGCCATTCAGGGCCGGTAGGAACATCCAGCATGACGCCGCGCGCACGCCAAACCGGATCGGACCATGCACTGGTTGGCTGCTTGCAGGAGACGATCACGCCAATCCGAATGACGATGGAGGTTCCGGACAGACCCGGCGTCGGGGCGTTCATGCGTTTCACCCTTTTTATTTTCGGGCCAGGGCGCTGCGGACGCTCCGCTTCCCTCAGCCAATGATCTTGTTTAAATTAGAATAATAACACGCAGCAGTTCGCGCGGCGAACCAATGAAACCAAGAAGCGAAAACGCCCGACATGAGCGATCTTTTGAAAGGCCGCCGTCTCCTGGTCTGTACCTGCGACAAGACAATGGAGGTGGACGGCGCGGGTCTTAGCCAAGCGCTGGGCCTGTCGCACCCCTTGAGCGCCCACACGCAACTCTGCCGCACTCAGCTCGACAAGTTCCGCGCCGCCGCGCAAACCGGCGAGCCGGTCATGGTCGCCTGTACCCAAGAAGCGCCGCTCTTCAGCGAGGTCGCCGAGGAGATCGGCGCGCCTGAGCCAGCTTATGTCAATATCCGCGAACAGGCGGGCTGGAGCGCAGCCGGGGCGAGCGCGCAGCCCAAGATGGCCGCGCTCATCGCCGAGGCTGCATATCAGCCGAACCCGACGGGCCTCACGACGCTGAAATCCGAGGGCGTCTGCCTCGTCTACGGCGCAGGCCAGCAAGCGCTCGATATCGCGCTTCAACTCGCAGGCCGGCTCAGCGTCACGCTGGTCCTAAGCGACGCCGACGGTGCTATCCCGCCGGAGCAAGTAAACTTCCCTATCTATCGCGGGACGATCGAAGGCGCGACCGGCACGCTCGGGCGTTTCGAGGTAACTTTCAAAGCTCACGCGATGATGCGTCCGTCCTCGCGCGACGCATTCTCGTTCGAGCCAGAGCGCGACGGCGTGCGCTCGGCGTGCGACCTGATCCTCGATATCTCCGGCAGCGCGCCGCTGTTTACATCCGGCCAGCGCCGCGATGGGTATTTCCGCGTCGATCCGAAGCAGCCGGGCGCGCTCGCGCAGGCGATGTTCGAGATCACCGACATGGTCGGCGAGTTCGAGAAGCCGATCTACGTGCGCTACAACGCCGATATCTGCGCGCATAGCCGCAGCGGCAAGGTGGGCTGCACCAACTGCCTGAGCGTGTGCCCCACTGGCGCGATCACGCCCGACGGCGATCATGTCGCGATCGACACCGCCATCTGCGGCGGCTGCGGCCAATGCAACGCGGTCTGCCCGACCGGCGCGGCGAGCCATGCCTATCCCCAGCGCGAAGATGTGATCGGGCGGGTACAGACACTGCTGAAGGCGTATGCCGGCGCGGGCGGGCGCGATCCGGTGCTGCTGGTCCACGATCAGATCCGTGGTCGCGAACTGATCTCCGCGATGGCACGGTTCGGGCGCGGGCTGCCGCCGAATGTGCTGCCGTTCGCGCTGGTTTCGGTGGCGATGCTCGGGCATGATCTGATCTGCGTGATGATCGCCTCGGGCGCCGGGCGCGTCGTCGTGCTGGCTTCGCCGCGATCGGCAGACGAGCTGGACGCGCTGCACGCCCAGGCCGAACTGGCGCACACCTTCCTGCGCGAACTGGGCTATGGCGCGGAGACCCGTATCTTGGTGCTGGTCGAGGCTGACCCGGATGCAGTCGAAAGCGTCTTGCACGAGTCGCCCGCGCCCGCGCCGGTGGCCGTGCGATCCTTCCTCGCCATGGGATCGAAACGCGACATCGCCCGCATGGCCATCAGCTAGCTGCATGAAGGCGCGGACAGCGAGGCAGAGCTGATCGCGCTGCCAGACAGCGCGCCCTATGGCCGCGTGAATGTCGATGCGGATGCCTGTACGCTATGCCTCGCTTGTGTCGGCGCCTGCCCCACTGGCGCGCTCCTCGACGGCGAGGACAGTCTTCAACTGCGCTTCATCGAGCGGAACTGCGTGCAGTGCGGAATCTGCAAAAGCACTTGCCCCGAGACGGCGATCACGCTGGAGCCGCGTTACAACTTCCGACCCGAGGCGGGAAGCGCGATCGTGATCAACGAAGACGAGCCTTATGCGTGCGTGCGCTGCGGCAAGGCGTTCGGCTCGAAAAAGGCGATCGAGGGCGTTATCGCCAAGCTGGAAGGCAAGCACTGGATGTTCGCCGACAGCCAGCGCACCGAACCGCTGAAGATGTGCGACAATTGCCGTGTCGTGGCGATGGTTGAGAGCAGCAACGATCCTTTCAAGGCCGGCGAAGTGCCGCGCGTGCGCACGACTGAAGACTACATCATGGAGCGGGACGACACCCACAAGGAGTGACGCGCATTACCAGACACACGCAAGCTTGAGCGCCTTCCGAAAAGTGGGGCCCGGTTTTTGGAACAAAATGCGAGCTTAAAGCAAAGGGCTGCGCGCGTTCAGAGAAATCGGAATCAGAGAACGCGCTCTAAGTTATTGTTCTGTCGCATTTTCGGACGCAAAATCTGTTCCCACTTTTGCTGAAAATGCTCTAGAGCCGCTCGCGCGCCAGCAGCCGCCGCTTGCGGTCAACGCCCCAACGGTAGCCGCCCAGGCCGCCGTCGGCTCGCACAACACGGTGGCACGGTACCGCGACCGCGAGCGGGTTGGCGGCGCATGCACCAGCGACCGCGCGCGTCGCCATCGGCGCGCCGATGCGCTTTGCGACCTCAGCGTAGGTCGCCGTCTCCCCGAACGGGATGTCGCGCAGCGCGTCCCAGACCTTGTGCTGAAATGCCGTGCCCTGGATATCCAGTGGCAAGCGGAATGCGCCTTTCGGCAAGTCGAGATAGGCCAAGGTCTGCTCAACCCATTCGCGCATCATATCCTCAGCCGCGACCAGATGCGCGCTGCCAAACCGCGCGCGCAAATCCGCTTCGAGCTCCGCGTCCTCCCGACCGAAGAAGATGGCGCACAAGCCCCGTGCCGTGCCCGCGACCAGCACCCGGCCAAGAACACCATCGGCGAGCGCATACCAGATCGTCTGGCCGCGTCCACCCGCCTTATAGTCGCTGGCGGGCATGCCAAGCGTGGCGCGCGCCTGGGCGTAAAAACGGCCCGAACTGTCGTAGCCAGCGTCTTGCAGCGCCTCGGTGACGCTCGCGGCCTCCGGCAGCATATCCCGCACGAGCGCCTGACGCCGTGTGCTGAGGTACTGGTGCGGTGTCATGCCGAGCTGGCGCTTGAACACCCGATGGAAGTGAAACCGGCTCAGCCCCGATGCTTCGGCGAGCGCGCGCAAGCTGGGCGGCGTCTCGCAAGTGGCCATCAGGCGGCAGGCGCGCGCGATGGCTTGCGTGTGCGGGTCTCCCCCGGCGGCGTCCGGCCCGCAGCGCCGGCACGCACGAAAGCCAGCGGCCCGGGCCTCGGCCGCACTGTCGAAGAAGACGACGTTTTCACGTTTTGGACGCCGTGCCGGGCAACCGGGCCTGCAATAGATGCCGGTGGTGCGCACGGCAAACACGAAAGCGTCATCGAAAGCATGATCGCGCGCCAGGGTTGCCGCCCACCTCGCCTCGTCACGTTCTGCCCGCATGACCTTCACCTCCCGATATGGTTCGGCAGGCAGATTATTCTGCTTCGCTCATGCGGGCAGCCCGTTTATTGCGCTCAAATCCCCGCAGGCACAAAGGAGGCCGGAAAGGGGCGGAGTTATTCCGCCGCCTTAACCTTGTCACCTTCGGCTTCGCTTTCTGCGCTCTTGGCCTTGGCCAGCCGTTCTGCCGCCTTGGCCCGCTCCTTGACGATCATGTCGTCGCGCTTGGCCGCAATCGCACGCAGACGATTAAGCGAGCCGCCGGTGCCCGCAGGGATCAGCCTGCCAACGATAACGTTCTCCTTCAGGCCTTCGAGGTTGTCGGTCTTGCCATTCACCGCGGCATCGGTCAGTACGCGCGTGGTCTCCTGGAAGGAGGCCGCCGAGATGAAGCTGCGCGTCTGCAGGCTCGCCTTGGTGATGCCCAGCAGAACCGGCTCTGCCTCGGCCGGCCGCTTGCCAGCGGACTGGGCGCGCTGGTTGAGTTCCTCGAACTCCAGACGGTCGATCTGCTCACCTTTTAGAAGCCCCGTCTCGCCCGCATCGGTGATTTCCACCTTCTGCAGCATCTGGCGCACAATCACCTCGATATGCTTGTCGTTGATGGTCACACCTTGCAAGCGGTAGACGTCCTGGATCTCGTTGACGAGATACGTCGCCAATTCCTCCACGCCCTTGATCGCCAGGATGTCATGCGGCGCGGGCAAGCCCTCCATGATGAACTCGCCCTTCTCGATCCGGTCGCCCTCTTGAACCGACAGATGCTTGCCTTTCGGGATCAGGTATTCCGAGGGCTCGGCATCCTCCTCATCGGGACGAATGATGATGGTGCGCTTGTTCTTATAGTCACGGCCGAACTCAATCGTGCCGGAGGCTTCCGCGATGATTGCGTGATCCTTCGGACGTCTCGCCTCGAACAGCTCGGCCACGCGCGGCAGACCGCCAGTGATGTCGCGGGTCTTGGCGCTTTCGAGGGGGATGCGCGCGAGCACGTCTCCCGCCTTGACGTCCTGTCCTGGCTCGACCGAAAGCACCGAGCCTACCGGGATCTGGTAGCGGGCCTCGCCGCCGCGCTTGAGCTTCACGACATTGCCCTTGGCGTTCTTGACGACGAGCGCCGGACGCAGGCTGGCCCCACGCGGATTGGAACGCCAGTCGACCATCACGCGCTGAGTGATGCCGGTGGTCTCCTCGGTTTGCTCGCTGACCGAAACGCCTTCGACGAGGTCTTCGTAGTCAACCTTGCCGGTCGTCTCTGTCAGGATCGGGCGGGTGTACGGGTCCCATTCCGCCAGACGCTGGCCGCGCTTGATCTTGTCGCCATCATCCACCTTCATGTGCGCGCCCTGCACGATCTTGTAGGACGCCTGCTCCTTGCCTTCGTCGTCCAGCACGAGCACTGACATGTTGCGGCCCATCGCCACCAGGCGGCCCTGGCTATCCTTGGCTACGTGCTTGTTGTTGATCTCGACGGTGCCCGCGAAGTTCGATTCCAGGAACGAGGAGTCGACAACCTGAGCAGTGCCCCCGATGTGGAACGTGCGCATCGTCAACTGCGTGCCCGGCTCACCAATCGACTGCGCGGCCATCACGCCGACCGCCTCGCCCAGATTCACCGGCGTGCCGCGCGCCAGGTCGCGCCCGTAGCACTTGCTGCACACGCCATTGCGGGTCTCGCAGGTGAGCGCCGAGCGGATACGCACCTGCTGCACGCCTGCCTCCTCGATGGCACGGGCATGGCTTTCCTCGATCAGTTCCCCGGCAGGCACGATCACCTCCCCGGTGGCCGGCGAGACGATGTCATCGGCCGCCGTACGGCCCAGCACACGATCGCCCAGAGACACGACCACCTCACCCGCATCGATCGCGGCGATCATATTGATGCCTTTGTCGGTGCCGCAGTCGATCTCATTGACGATGCTGTCCTGCGCGACATCGACAAGGCGGCGGGTCAGATAGCCCGAGTTCGCTGTCTTGAGCGCGGTGTCAGCCAGGCCCTTACGCGCGCCATGGGTGGAGTTGAAGTACTCCATCACCGACAAGCCTTCCTTGAAGTTGGAGATGATCGGCGTCTCGATGATTTCGCCGGACGGCTTGGCCATAAGCCCGCGCATGCCGGCGAGCTGCTTCATCTGAGCGGGCGATCCGCGCGCGCCGGAGTGTGACATCATGTAGATTGAGTTGAGCGGCACCTGACGGCCCGTCTCTTCGTCGGTCTGCACCGCGGAGATGCGGTCCATCATTTCCTTCGCAACGCGATCGGTGCATTTGGCCCAGGCGTCTACGACCTTGTTGTACTTCTCGCCCTGGGTGATGAACCCTTCCATGAACTGCTGCTCATAGTCGCGGACCAGGTCATGCGCCTCCTGAACGATGGCGTCCTTGGTCTCGGGGATGACCATGTCGTCCTTGCCGATCGAGATGCCGGCCTCGCAGGCGTGGCGGAAACCGGTGGCCATGATCTGGTCGCAGAAGATGACCGTCTCCTTCTGGCCGCAGTTTCGATAGACCGCGTCAATCATCTTGGAGATCATCTTCTTGGTGAGAAGCTGATTGACGAGGTCGAACTTTACGCCAGGCTGCTTCGGCAACAATTCGCCCAGAAACATCCGCCCGGGAGTGGTGTCGTAGATATTCGACACTGGCGTGCCGTCCGCCTCAATGGTCTTGAAGCGCGCCTTGATCTTGGAGTGCAGCGTGACCAGCCCGGCCTCCAGCGCATGCCGGATTTCCGCAACCGATCCGAACACCATGCCCTCGCCCGGCTCGTTCGGCTTCTCCAGCGAGAGATAGTACAGGCCGAGCACGATATCCTGCGACGGCACGATGATCGGGCCGCCATTTGCCGGGTGGAGAATGTTGTTCGTGGACATCATCAGCACACGCGCTTCAAGCTGCGCCTCTAGCGACAGGGGCACATGCACGGCCATCTGGTCGCCGTCAAAGTCCGCGTTGAACGCTGCGCAAACCAGCGGATGAAGCTGTATCGCCTTACCCTCAACCAGCACCGGCTCAAACGCCTGGATGCCCAGACGGTGCAGCGTCGGCGCGCGGTTGAGCAGCACCGGATGTTCCCGGATCACCTCATCGAGGATGTCCCAGACCTCAGGCTTCTCTTTCTCGACCAGCTTTTTCGCCTGCTTGACCGTCGCTGCAAGCCCCTTCGCGTCGAGGCGCGAATAGATGAACGGCTTGAACAGCTCCAGCGCCATCTTCTTCGGCAGGCCGCACTGATGCAGCTTCAACTCCGGGCCAACCACGATCACCGAGCGGCCGGAATAGTCCACGCGCTTGCCGAGCAGGTTCTGGCGGAAGCGCCCCTGCTTGCCCTTGAGCATGTCCGCGAGCGATTTCAGCGGGCGCTTGTTGGCGCCGGTGATAACCCGGCCGCGCCGGCCGTTGTCGAACAGCGCATCGACAGATTCCTGCAGCATCCGCTTTTCGTTTCGGATGATGATGTCCGGCGCGCGCAACTCGATCAGCCGCTTGAGGCGGTTGTTGCGGTTGATGACGCGACGATACAAGTCGTTCAGGTCCGAGGTCGCGAACCGGCCGCCATCAAGTGGCACGAGCGGGCGCAGTTCCGGTGGAATGACCGGGATGACCGTCATGATCATCCACTCAGGGCGGTTGCCAGAATGGATGAAGGCTTCGACGACCTTGAGGCGCTTAGCGAGCTTCTTGGGCTTCAGTTCGGAGGTGGATTCGGCGATCTCGACGCGGAGTTGGTCACGCAACTCCTCAAGTTCGAGCTTGGCGAGGATGTCCCGGATGGCTTCTGCGCCGATGCCGGCGGTGAAGCTGTCATCGCCGTACTCTTCCTGTGCCTGAAGAAACTCCTCTTCAGTGAGCAGCTGGCGTTCCTTGAGCGGGGTCAGCCCCGGCTCGATGACGATGTAGTTTTCAAAGTAGAGCACCCGTTCGAGATCACGCAAGGTGATGTCGAGGAGCGTGCCAATCCGGCTGGGCAGCGACTTCAGAAACCAGATATGCGCGACCGGCGCGGCAAGCTCGATATGACCCATGCGCTCGCGGCGCACCTTGGACAGCGTGACCTCGACGCCGCATTTTTCGCAGATGATGCCCTTGTACTTCATCCGCTTGTATTTGCCGCAGAGGCATTCGTAGTCTTTGATCGGGCCGAAGATACGCGCGCAGAAAAGTCCGTCGCGCTCGGGCTTGAACGTGCGGTAGTTGATCGTCTCCGGCTTCTTCACCTCGCCCATCGACCAGGAAAGGATCTTCTCCGGGCTTGAAATGGAAATCCGAATCTGATCGAATTTCGGGAGCTGTGATTGCGAAGAAAAGAGATCTGTTATCTCTTGATTCATGTGATGTCTCCTAATCCGGTAGCGCTGGGGTATGCGCTACGTTAGGTGATGAGATGCCGCATTCCCCGCCCGGCGGCGTCAGTGTTTCTGGCTCGGTTACGCAAGCGCGGATCAAAGCGGTTCTCTTATTGATCTCGCGTTGATCTCGCGTCATGCGCAATCGTCGTCTTGCAGCAGTGTGTCCTACTCGGCGGCTGAGGCCGGCGGCAGTGAGTATTCCGGGACGCCTTCGTCGCTCACATCGCTTTGCTGCAGCTCCACGTTGAGGCCGAGGGCACGGATTTCCTTCACCAGCACGTTGAAGCTCTCCGGGATGCCGGCTTCGAAGCTGTCGTCGCCGCGGACAATGGCTTCGTACACCTTGGTCCGGCCCGCCACGTCGTCCGATTTGACAGTGAGCATCTCCTGCAGCGTGTAGGCCGCGCCATAGGCTTCCAGCGCCCAGACCTCCATCTCGCCAAAGCGTTGGCCGCCGAATTGCGCCTTACCGCCCAGCGGCTGCTGGGTGACGAGACTGTATGGGCCGATCGAGCGGGCGTGGATCTTGTCGTCCACCAGATGGTGCAGCTTGAGCAGATATTTGT
The DNA here is from genome assembly GCA_964450925.1 of uncultured Hyphomicrobiaceae bacterium. GTDB lineage: Bacteria > Pseudomonadota > Alphaproteobacteria > Rhizobiales > Rhodomicrobiaceae > Dichotomicrobium. The sequence goes on from CAYVFK010000009.1 coordinate 14,279, forward strand.
AGCCCACCGTCACCTTCCGGTCGAAGGCCTCGCCGGTGCGCCCATCGAACAGCGTGACCTGACCGGAGGAATCCAGCCCGGCCTGGCGCAGCATCGCCACAAGCTGCTCCTCGTTGGTGCCGTCGAACACAGGCGTTGCAACCGGCACGCCCTTGCGCAGATTGTGGCCGAGTTCGACAAGCTCCTCATCGCTGAGCGACTCGATTGTCTCGTCCTGGCCGTAGATTTCACGCAAGCGCGCCTTCAGATCGCTCAAATCGTTTTCGGCGTGGAAACTCTCCAATGCCCTGTCGATCATGCGGCCCAGACCGCGCGCGGCCCAGCCCAGATGCGTCTCAAGAATCTGACCGACATTCATTCGGCTCGGGACGCCGAGCGGGTTGAGAACGACGTCGACGGGCGTGCCGTCCTCGAGGAATGGCATGTCCTCTTCGGGCACGATCTGGCTGATGACGCCCTTGTTGCCGTGACGTCCGGCCATCTTGTCGCCCGGCTGCAGCTTACGCTTCACAGCGACGAATACCTTGACCATCTTCATCACGCCGGGCATCAGCTCGTCACCGCGCTTGAGCTTGTCGATCTTGTCGACAAACCGCTGCTCCAACAGCTTGCGCGCGTCCTCGTACTGCTTGCGAAGGGCTTCCACGCTACGCATCGCTTCTTCGTCAACCAGCGCGATCTCCCACCACTGGTTGCGCGGAAGTTCGCCCAGCGCCTCGGGCGTGACCGTTGAGCCCTTGCGAAGGCCTTTCGGTCCCTTGGCAACCTCTTTGCCGTCGAGCAGATCCCTCAGGCGGCCATAGATGTTGCGGTCGAGGATCGCCATCTCGTCGTCACGGTCCTTGGCGAGGCGTTCCAGCTCCTCTCGCTCGATCGCCATGGCGCGCTCGTCCTTCTCGACGCCGTGGCGATTGAACACCCGCACCTCGACGACGGTTCCGGCCACGCCCGGCGGCAATTTCAACGAAGTGTCGCGGACATCGGCCGCCTTTTCGCCGAAGATCGCGCGAAGCAGTTTTTCTTCCGGCGTCATCGGGCTTTCACCCTTCGGCGTGATCTTGCCGACCAGGATGTCGCCGGGCTTCACTTCTGCTCCGATATAGACGATTCCGGCCTCGTCCAGGTTGCGCAGCGCCTCTTCCGACACGTTGGGAATATCCCGGGTGATTTCCTCCGGGCCCAGCTTGGTGTCGCGCGCCATGATCTCGAATTCCTCAATGTGCACTGAGGTAAACACATCATCTTTCACGATGCGTTCAGAGATCAGGATCGAGTCCTCGAAATTGTAACCCATCCACGGCATGAACGCGACCAGCACATTCTTGCCAATCGCCAATTCGCCCAGATCGGTGGACTGGCCATCCGCGATGATGTCGCCCGCTTCGACCCGGTCGCCGGCGCGCACCAGCGGGCGCTGGTTGATCGCCGAGTTCTGGTTCGAGCGCTTGAACTTCCGCAGGTTATAGATGTCAACGCCCGGCTTTGACGGATCCATTTCCTCGGTCGCGCGGACGACGATACGCGTGGCGTCCACTTGATCAACCACGCCGGGCCGGCGGGCCGCGATAGCTGCGCCGGAGTCGCGGGCCACCACCGATTCCATGCCGGTGCCAACCAGCGGCGCTTCGGCGCGCAGCAGCGGGACAGCCTGGCGCTGCATGTTCGAGCCCATGAGCGCGCGGTTGGCGTCGTCATTTTCCAGGAACGGGATCAGCGCCGCTGCGACCGATACGACCTGCTTCGGCGATACGTCGATGAGGTTGACCATATGCGGCGGCACGAGCTGCACATCGCCCGCATGGCGGCAGATGATCAGGTCTTCGGCGAAGCTGCCCTCATCTGTCAGCTTTGCGTTGGCCTGCGCAATATGATAACGGCCTTCCTCCATCGCAGAGAGGTAGACCACCTCCTCGGTAACCTTGCTGTCCTTGACCCGGCGATACGGGCTTTCAATGAAGCCGTATTTGTTGACCCGTGCGAACGTCGCCAGCGAGTTGATCAGGCCGATGTTCGGGCCTTCCGGCGTCTCGATCGGGCAGATGCGGCCGTAATGCGTCGGATGCACGTCGCGCACCTCGAAACCGGCGCGCTCGCGCGTCAGTCCGCCCGGGCCCAGAGCGGACAAGCGCCGCTTGTGCGTGATCTCGGAGAGTGGGTTGGTCTGGTCCATGAACTGGCTGAGCTGGCTGGACGAGAAAAACTCGCGCACCGCTGCGGCCACCGGTTTTGCATTGATCAGGTCTTGCGGCATGACGGTGTCGAGATCGACCGAACTCATGCGCTCCTTGATAGCGCGCTCCATGCGTACCAGGCCGACGCGGTACTGATTTTCCATCAACTCGCCAACCGAGCGCACCCGGCGGTTGCCGAGATGGTCAATATCGTCGATCTCGCCGCGACCGTCGCGCAGGTCGACCAGCGTCTTGATGACCGCGAGAATGTCCTCCTTGCGCAGGATGCGCACCGTGTCCTCGGCATCCAGATCGAGGCGCATGTTCATCTTCACCCGCCCAACCGCGGACAGGTCATAACGCTCCTCGTCGAAAAACAGCCCTGCGAACATCTTCTCAGCGGCTTCCACCGTTGGCGGCTCGCCCGGGCGCATGACGCGGTAGATGTCGAGCAGCGCCTCTTCGCGCACGCTGTTCTTGTCCGCCACCATGGTGTTGCGGATGAAAGGCCCGGTGTGGACATGGTCGATATCGAGGATCGGGATTTCCGAGACTGCGCCAGCACGGATCTTGGCGATCACATCAGGCGTTAGCTCCGCGCCAGCCTCGGCGTAAATCTCGCCCGTGGCCATGTTGACGATATCTTCCGCGGCATAGCGGCCCGACAGCGCGTCGTCGTGGACCAGCATGTCATTGAGACCGCCCTCGGCTAGCTTCTTCGCCTGTCGCGGCGTGATCTTGCGGCCGGCTTCCACCTCAACTTCGCCGGTGTCGGCGTTTACGACGTCGTGGGCAAGCTTGACGCCGCGCATGCGCTGCGGATCGAACGGCATCCGCCAGCCCTGCTCGTCAGCGCGCAGCGGAATCCGATCATAGAAGTGGTCGAGAATGCCCTCGTCGTCCATGCCCAGCGCGTACAAAAGCGTCGTGACCGGGAGCTTCCGCCGCCTGTCGATGCGCGCGAACACGATATCTTTCGGGTCAAACTCGAAGTCCAGCCACGAGCCGCGATAGGGGATGATCCGCGCCGCGAACAGCAGCTTTCCGCTGGCATGGGTCTTGCCGCGATCATGGTCGAAGAACACGCCTGGCGAGCGGTGCATCTGGCTGACGATGACGCGCTCGGTCCCATTGATGATGAACGTCCCGTTGCCGGTCATGAACGGGATTTCGCCCATGAACACGTCCTGTTCCTTGATGTCCTTGACAGAGCGCGCGCCGGTCTCCTCGTTGACATCGAATGTGATCAACCGTAACGTCGCTCGCAGCGGTGCGGCGAACGTGAGGTCGCGCTGCTGGCATTCTTCGACGTCGTATTTCGGATTGTCGAACTCATAGCGGACAAATTCGAGTTGCGAGCGCTCTGAGAAGTCTCTGATGGGGAACACCGAGCTGAACACGGCCTGCAGCCCTTCGTTTGGGCGGCCGCCTTTTGGCTCCTTGACCATCAGGAAATCTTCGTACGAGCGCTTTTGAACCTCGATAAGGTTCGGCATTTCGGCCACTTCGCGGATCTGGCCGAAAGTCTTACGGACGCGCTTGCGCCCCGTGAATGTCTGCGCCATCGTAACTCCTTGTCGCACCGCTCGGTTCATGTCGCGCCTCTGAGCGGATGAGGCGCTGGAAAGCCGCTTCGCGCACGCGCTGGATTTTGGAGCGCGCGGGCGAAAAGGCCTTCAGGTGGCCGGCGGGCCACTGACCCGCCGGCCGATGTCGTATTGCGGGCCTTGACCCGCTGCATGCTACTTGACCTCGACTTTCGCGCCGGCGTCTTCCAGCTTCTTCTTGAGTTCTTCGGCCTCGGCTTTCGGCACACCTTCCTTCAGCGGCTTCGGCGCGCCCTCGACCAGTTCCTTGGCTTCCTTCAGCCCAAGCCCGGTGATGCCGCGCACTTCCTTAATGACGCCGATCTTGTTGTCGCCGAACGACGCGAGGATGACGTCGAATTCCGTCTTCTCCTCTTCGGGCGCAGCCTCGGCGGCTGCACCGCCCATGCCAGGCATACCCATCGGCATAGCCATAGGCGCGGCTGCGGCCGACACGCCCCATTCGTCTTCGAGCTTCTTAACCAGCTCGGACACTTCCAGCACTGTCAGCTTGGACAATTCTTCGTAAATACGATCAGTCGCTTCAGACATTTTTCCTTACCTTGCTTCCGTTTGGCTCTTCCGTTTGAGATCGTGCCAAGATCCTAGGCTGCTTCTTCCTGCTGCTGCTTGCGGGCCTGCAATACGCCGACCAGGCCGGCGCCTGGCGCATTCAGCGTGCGTGCCAGTTTTTCGCCAGGTGCATTCAGCGTCCTGACGAATTTGCTTGCTGGTGCGTTCAGCACACCAACGAGCCGGGCGCGCATTTCGTCGATCGAAGGCATATCGGCGAGCGCCTTGATGCCCTCGGCGTCGACCGCTCCCCTGCCCACAATGCCGCCAACGATGATGAACTTGTCTTTTTCCTTGGCGAACTGCGTGGCAATCTTTGCAGCGGCGACCGGATCCTGCGCATAGGCAATGCCGGTCGGTTCGACGAACAGGTCCGCGGCTGCGTCGCGGTCGGTATTTTGCAGCGCGATCTTGGCGAGGCGGTTTTTGACGACCTTGAACCGGGCTCCCGCCGCTTTCATGCGTTCACGAAGATCGGTTATCTCGGCCACCGTGAGTCCGGTGTAGCGTGCGACGACGACAGAGCCGGACTCTTCGAAGACATGGCCGAGCTGTTCGACCATCTCTACTTTTTCGGCTCTTTCCACCGCTTCTCTCCAAGGTTTACTGGCGGGACCAACGCCTCATGCTGGCCTCCACCGCTTCGACCATGTCGCCAGCCTCATCGATAAGGCCCAAGCGACAGTTGAGATAGCCTGTCCCAAGGGCCGTAGCTGACGCGCCAAACGGAAAGCATGGCGTCTCAGTCACGTAGATGCTTTCGCGAAACGAAATCTCGGTTCGACCCAGCACCTCACCCCTGTCTATTGCGGGTCCCTTGCGGGATTAAGCCGTCTCCGGCGCCCCCAGTCTCGGACAGGAATTTGCCGGGCTTTCTAGACCCAGCGTTTTCCGGCGCGAACACCGGAAACAGTTTGACGGCAAGCGGCCGCCATGAATTTCGTTGCTCCTCAAGCGCTCAGGACGGTTTGCGTATCCACCTGAAGGCCCGGTCCCATCGTCGATGTCACCGAGAATTTCTTCAGATACGTCCCTTTCGCGCCCGCGGGCTTGGCTTTCATGACGGCATCGGCGAAGGCGCGGATGTTCTCCACTAACGCTTCCTCCGGAAAGCTCGCCTTGCCCACACCAGCATGGACGATGCCCGCTTTTTCCACCCGGAACTCGACCGCGCCGCCTTTCGCCGCGCGCACCGCCTCGGCAATGTCGTTGGTCACCGTTCCGACCTTCGGATTGGGCATCATGCCGCGCGGCCCAAGCACCTTGCCGAGCCGGCCAACCAGCGGCATCATGTCGGGCGTAGCAATACATTTATCAAAGTTGATATTTCCTTGCTGCACCTCCTGAACGAGGTCTTCAGCGCCGATCACATCCGCGCCGGCTGCTTTCGCCTCATCCTGGCGTTCTGGCTTGCAGAAGACCGCCACGCGCACCTCGCGGCCCGTACCGTTAGGCAGTTGGCACACCCCGCGCACCATCTGATCGGCATGGCGCGGATCGACGCCCAGATTGACCGCGACTTCGATCGTTTCATCGAATTTCGCGACCGCACTTTGCTTGATCAGCTTTACCGCCTCAGCAATCTCGTAGGCCTTGTCGTGCTCGATATTCGCGCGCGCGCTGCGCAAGCGCTTTCCAACCTTCGCCATCATCCTTACCCCTGCACCGCCAAGCCCATCGACCTCGCCGACCCTTCGATGATGCGCATCGCATCCTCGACATCGTCGGTATTAAGATCCTTGATCTTTGCTTCGGCGATCTCGCGGATCTGGTCGCGTGTGACCGTGCCGGCCGATGCGCGCCCAGGCTCCTTGCTACCGGATTTCAGGCCGGCCGCTTTCTTCAAATAGTAGCTTGCCGGCGGCGTCTTCATCGCGAAGGTGAAAGACTTGTCCTGGTAGATCGTGATGAGAACGGGCACCGGCGCGCCCGGCTCGATCTCGCCGGAGGCTGCGTTGAACGCCTTGCAGAACTCCATGATGTTCAGACCCCGCTGGCCGAGCGCCGGACCGATCGGCGGCGACGGATTGGCCTGGCCGGCTGGAACCTGCAATTTCAGATATCCTGTTACCTTTTTCGCCATCAGTTTCCCCTAAGAACCTGGGTGACAAGCCATGCTTGCCTCGGGTTAGCGGTACAACGGGCGGCGAGCCCTCCCGCAATCGGCCCCCGCGAACGAAGACCTCGAATTGTGTCGGCGTTTCATGCCGCACTTGCGCTCAAATGTTTATCGATAACTGCGATGATTGTGTCCCTCGCCGCCAAGCGTGCCAGCTTGACAGCAGCTACATCTTTTCAACTTGCCCGTATTCCAGCTCTACCGGCGTTGCCCGGCCAAAAATTGAAACCGCCACCTTCAGGCGCGAGCGCTCCTCGTCCACCTCTTCGACCAACCCGTTAAAGGAGGCGAAAGGCCCATCGGCCACGCGTACCTGCTCGCCGATTTCAAAGGTTATCGTTGGCTTCGGCCGCTCCACGCCTTCCTGAACCTGATGCAGGATGCGCTCGGCTTCGCTTTCCGAAATCGGTATCGGCTTGTTTTCCGCGCCGAGAAAGCCTGTCACCTTCGGCGTGTTCTTCACAAGGTGATAAGTCGCGTCGCTCAGCTCCATCTTGACGAGCACGTAGCCGGGAAAAAATTTCCGCTCCGCATTGATCTTGCGGCCGCGGCGCATCTCCACGACTTCTTCCATCGGCACGAGCACCTCCTCGAACGCATCGGCCAGACCGTGGGTCTCAGCGTCCTTCCTGATGCTCTCCGCCACCTTCTTTTCGAAATTTGCGTATGTGTGAACGATGTACCAGCGCTTCGACATGGCCTGCTTGATGGCCCTTTCGTGTTCTTGAATGTCGTGTGTTCGGGCGCCGTGCGCGGAGTTTAACGGCTAGCGCCAAGCAGCAGGCCAACGATGCCGCCAAGGATCTGGTCCGCGATGAAGAAGAAGATCGATGCCAGCGTGACCATGATCAGAACCATGATCGTGGTGATGATGGTCTCGCGCCGGGTCGGCCATGTGACCTTGGCCGTCTCCTGTCGCACCTGTTGAATGAACTCGAATGGATTCGTTTTTGCCATGCTGCACCAAATCTCGCCGCACCGAACTGTCGCTTCAGCCTATCGCCCGCAATGTCAGCCGCTCCGGCGAGGCCGGTCATCCGAATGGCAGGAGTGGAGGGACTCGAACCCCCAACCCCCGGTTTTGGAGACCG
>CAYVFK010000010.1:0-21773 GCA_964450925.1 uncultured Hyphomicrobiaceae bacterium
GGCGTTATGCGCCCTCCCCCATCTTCCGGACGACGATCCACCAACGTGCCGGTGACCTGAACAGTGCGGCAAAACGTTTGATAAAGCGTAATCAGCCGGGCGGTTCAGCAGCGCTTCTTGATCCATGCGGCGAGAAAATGGTTGAGCCACAACCGCTGGCGCGGCCCATGCACCAGATGGTCGGCGATGTGCTGACGCCGCGGCTTCGCGCCGGGCAAGCGCAGACGGCGATGCGCGTGGGTCGTCCAGCGGTCGATCATCGGCAGCGTCATCTCCGGGTGGAACTGAAGGCCGAAAGCCGGCCCGTACTGAAATGCCTGATGCTCGAACACCGCACCCTCCGCCAAGCGGATCGCGTCGCGCGGCACCTCGAAGCCCTCGCGGTGCCATTGATAAACGTGGCTGGGCCAGTGCGGGAAGCGCCGGCCGTGGTGAAGCGGGCGTATGGGATAATAGCCAATCTCGACCTGCCCGCGGTCATGCGGATACACCCGCGCGCCAAGCTGCTTAGCCAGAAGCTGCCCGCCGAGGCATATGCCGAGAAACGGCAGATCGGCCTTCAGCGTCCGCTCGATCAGGTCGCGCTCGGCGTGAATGTAGTCAAAGTCGTCATTCGCGCTCATCGGCCCGCCAAAGACGACCACGCCGGCGTAATCATCCACCCGCTCGGGCAGCGGATCGCCGAAGCGCGGGCGGCGCAGGTCGAGCGCGTATCCATGGCCGCTCAGCCAGCGCCCGACATAGCCGGGGTTCGACTGGCGCTTGTGGACGATGCACAGAACCTTTTCCCTCTCGCCCGAGGGCGCCTGGTTGGCCGCGCCTCCAGCGGGCGCGAACTCCGGATCGCGGCTCATCTGTTTCATGACTGGAGAAACCTCCGCTTTTTCAGCAAGACTCCCATGAGGGGGGTCGTCAAGGTGTGCGGCAGTATGCGCACCGCGAAATAATTGAACGTCGTCAGCACGCCCGGCGTGATGATGACCTTCCGGCAGCGATAGCCTTGATAGGCCGCGCGCGCCACCACTTCCGGGTCCATGCAGCCGATCACCTTGGTGTACAGCGCCGACTCCGCGCCCATGCTGTTGTGGAAACGCGTGGCGACCGGCCCCGGCACCACCACCGACAGCCGCGTGCCGCGCCCGCCGATCTCATGCGCGACCGCCTCGGTCAGTGAAATAACATATGCCTTGCTGGCATAATAGGCCGCCTGATAGGGCCCCGGCAATGCGCCGCCAAGCGACGCCACATTCAGCACGCCGCCCGCCCCGCGCGCGAGCATCTCCGGCAGGTAGCGGTGCATCAGTTCGGTCAGCACGCGCATGTTGAGATCCGCGAGGCGCAGCATGTCGGCCGTCGCATGCTCGACAAATTCGCCGCTCAGCCCGATCCCCGCGTTGTTGACCAGCACATCCACGCGCAGGCCGCGCGCCTCAAGCTCTTCGTCGAGCCGGTCGCAGTGCCCGTGGATCGCGAGGTCGATCGCGAAGTGGTGGACCTGGACGCCGTACTGGCCGGTGAGCATCTCGGCGTTTTCAGCAAGCTTGTCCGCGCTGCGCGCCACCAGCGCCAGATCGTGCCCAGCGGCGGCGAACTGATGCGCCAGCGACAGACCGATTCCCTCGCTCGCGCCCGTGATGAGCACAACGTCACGCCGCGGATCGTTCCGGTCCGGCCCGGCGTCGGCCGGCACCTTACGCCGCGCCCAGGCACGCTCCAATCGCTGAAATACTCCGATCATGCCCCCGATTGCCGCCCTACTGCTGCGCCTCAACCTTCTTGCGGGCGCGGATGCGCTCGCGCGAGGAAATGCCAAGTAGCTCCGATGTGCGCCAGATCAGGTTTTCCTCGTAGCCGTGGACCTCGCCGTCGGCAAAGGCGATTTCCCACATCATTTCGATGATATCGAGCCGGTCCTCTTCGCTGAGCGCTTTCTTCAGCTTTGAGGTGAAGCTGTAGATGTCGATGGCGTCGCGCTCGCTGCGCTCAGCCGCGACAACAAGTTCGTGGAGCTGATCGTCGGACAGCCCGTAGCGTTCCTTCAAAACGGCCTGAAGGCGCTCGGTCTCGGCCTCCTCAACATAGCCGTCGATGGTGCTGGCGTGTACGAGCAGCGCGGCGGCGGCCAGGCGCGTGGCGTCGATCTCGTCGGTCTCGTCCCTCGCACTATCGCCCGACATCAGATTATCCAGCACCTGTCCCAGAGTTCGGATCATTTGGCCTCTCTCAAGTTTGCGTCTGCCGCGCACGCGCGCCCAGGGAAACAGCTGCGCTTTGCAAAAACTGGTCCGACCGGCGCTGCGCTAAAACTGGCTATTGAACTGACTGTGGAAATGGGCCTGATGGCGCAAGATTTAAACCTGCCGCGCACCGGTGCGGATTCAGCCCTGCTTAAGCCTGTCTCAATCCGGGGCGGCGCATTTATCCATTTGCAATCCTTTTACGGCATCGCTGGATACCCATCGAGGGCGCACGCACCGGCGCGTGACGCCACATGACCAAGCATCGCAATGGCCCAGCGGATTTATGAACACGGACCTCAACTTTGCCAACGACGAGTGGTTCTGGAAAGCGTGGTCGGAGACATTGTCGAAACGCTACGCCAAGGCACTTCACGGACATTACAGCAAGCACGCCGATGCAACTTTCGTGAATGAGCGCTCGCTGCTCAGCAGCGAATTCCTTGAACAATATGTGGCGCTTGTGATGCTCCTGGAGCGGTTTCCTGCAAGTCCCGGCCTTCTGGCTGGCGAACTGGCCAACTGGCGGCCGCGCGCCTATGACGATTACTTTCGCATGAGCGGCCTTCGCGACGGGCAATTCGCCATCGCCGCCTTCGCCAGCGCGCTGGCGACCGTGCGCAGGCCTTTTCTGCGCGCAGTGGCCCGGCTCGATGAGGAGAGCATGAGCGCTGTGGAAGCGGTTATCAACGTAGCACGGCAGGGGCGGGCTGATCGACTGCCCGGCCTGTGTCGGGAGCGCTCGGAAGCATTGCGCGGGCAAATCGACGAGGTGGCTCAGCTTATCGCGGCGACGAGCCGTCCAGGTCCCGCACTAAAGCCGCGCGCGCTGATGTCGCGATAGGCGTAAGCCACACGCGTAATTGGCGGATCTTGGCGGATTGATGAGATTTCGCCTCCTCCAAGATTGACAAATCCATGCAGGACGCTCTAACCACCTTACACGTGCGCGCGGATTACCAAACCACGCGTAAAAGGCGCTGCCCGAGGCCACCTCCAAACCGGACATAAAGCCCGCGAACGAACGGCTTTCCCGTTAGGGCTGAGCTATTGCGTTTGCGGCGCCACAGGGCGCGGCAAGAGAAAAGAGAGGCTGAAGCGATGTATGCGGTCATTCGCACGGGCGGCAAGCAATACCGCGTGTCCCCAGATGACGTTCTGGAAATCGAGAAGATTGAGGCAGCAGAGGGCGATGTTGTCGAGCTGCCAGAGGTGCTGCTGATCGGCAAAGACGGCAGCGAGCCCCAGGTCGGTACTCCGGTCATAGACGGTGCGCGCGTCGCGGCGGAAGTGCTGGAGCAGGGCCGCGGCGATAAAATCATCGTGTTCAAGAAAAAGCGCCGGAAAAATTACCGGCGTAAACGCGGCCACCGCCAGCACCTGACGACCATTCGGGTCCTGGAGGTGCTCAACGCGGGTCAAAAAGCCAAGAAGAAGCCGGGCGAAAGCAGCGGGACTGAGCCCAAGCCGAAGAAAAAGCCGGGCGAAGGTCTCGGCAACGAGCCAGCGAAGAACACCAAGGGCAAGGCGCAGGCCGGCGAAATTCAAACCAACGCCGACGCCACGCAGGAACAGGCGACGAAAAAGACATCCAAAAAGCAGCCGGCTCAGACAGAGCCAGCAAAAAAGGCCTCATCCAAGCAGGCCGCCGGTAGCTTCCAGAAGCTCGACGCGCCGCAAGGCGAGCCTGACAACCTGAAGACTCTGCCTGGCGTCGGGCCAAAACTGGCTGAAAAGCTCAACGATTATGGTATCTTCCATTTTCATCAGCTCGCTGCTATGAGCGAGGCGGATGTCGAGGAAATGGACGCCGCGCTGAATTTGCGAGGCCGCGCCACCCGCGATGACTGGGTGAAGCAGGCCAAACAGATGACCGGGACAGACAACGCCTGAGGCAGCGGTAAGTGAAGGCACAGCCCCCAGGCTTGAGCATAGGCGAGAAACAGACATGGCACACAAGAAGGCAGGCGGTTCATCCCGCAACGGACGCGACACGATCGGGCGGCGTCTCGGTGTGAAGAAGTTCGGCGGCGAACGGGTTATCCCGGGCAACATCATCATCCGCCAGCGCGGCACCACGTGGCACCCGGGCGACGGCGTCGACATGGGACGCGACTTCACGATCTTCGCGGTTCGCGAGGGCCGCGTGACGTTCCGGAATATTCGTGGCGGACGGACAACGGTGTCGGTACTCCCAGAAGCGGAATAGTCGCTGGGCCCCATTGACATGTAGAAAACTCAAGGTCGTTCATGTTTCCGCCGTTAGTCGGGCCGATGCTCCCGCTTATCGGTCCATCAGGGGGAACACATGCGACGCATTCTGATTATCCTCGCCAGTGCGGTTCTCGTAGCCCTCACAGCCGTGGTCGTCGTACCATTTCTTGTCCCGGCCTCGGCGGTCAAGGACGAGCTGGTAGCCTATGTCAAACAGGCCACCGGGCGGCAACTCATCATCGGCGGCGCCGGACATTTCCAGGTCTTTCCATCCGCAGGCGTCAGCTTCCAGCGCGTCCAGCTTTCCGGCCCCGACGCCGACACGCAGCGCCCGTTCCTCCGTGCTAAGACGGTGACGGCCGAGATTGACCTGTTCTCGCTTTTCGGCGGCGGCGTGACGTTTAATGCGCTCACCCTCGACAATGCGATTATTGACCTGCGCAACGATGCGGGCGGAAATGCCAACTGGCAGTTCGGTGCGGCGTATCAGCGCCCAGCGCTTGCCTACGCAGCGCCAGCTATGGCAGCGCCAGCACGGGTGAGCATCCGGCGGGTCAGCCTGCGCGATTCCACGATCCGGTACCACGCGCCCGACACAAATGCGCCGCTGGAGATGGCAGATACGAACCTCACATTGCGGATGCCTGCCCCGGATGCGGCGGCGAGGCTCACTGGCGTATTCTCTGCACGAGGCCGGCCTGTAGAGGTGGATGCAACGCTTGACACCCCTCAAAATCTTGAACTTGGCACGCGCGCCAAGCTCACCGCAGCACTGTCGAGTTCTTTCGCCGAACTGCGCTTTGACGGATACGTCACGCCGGAACAAGCTGTCGCGGGCGGCCTTGAAATGCGCACAGATGAGCCGCTAGAGCTATTTGCGGTCGCCGGCGCCAATGCCGCGCCGATGCTGGAAAGCCTCGCTCTGGAGGGACAGATCGACGCTCGCGCCGGCGCGATTCAGTTCTCCGGTCTGACAGCACAGCTGGACAATATGACTGCACGCGGCGACCTCGCCGTTGCGCTCGGCGGCCTGAGGCCGGCTTTATCGGGACGGCTCGACTTCGACACGCTAGATCTCGATGCCCTACGCTTGCAGCCTGTCCCGCAGGACGCGGCCCGTGCCTCAAACCCGGGACTGTGGCCAGCGCACGCCGCGCCAGGCGATGACATCCGGCTCGACTTTGGCGCGCTCGACGCACTCGACGCTGACATGACGCTCACCGCACAGCGCCTGAGCCGCGCAGCGTTCAGCGCGCACGACGCCGCGGCCCGCGCGGCGCTCAAGGACGGGACGCTCAATCTCAACCTGACGCGCCTCAGCCTATATGAAGGCAGTGCAACCGGCACGGCTGAAATCAGCACCCACCAGAATGTGCCGGTGGTGAGCGCCGCGCTGAACGTCCAGCACGTCGATGCGCTTCCTCTGTTTATGGACGCGTCCGCGTTCGACTGGCTCTCCGGCGACCTCACGGGCCAGGTCCGACTGGCCAGCGGCGGGGGCACGCTCGGTGAGCTGCGCGGCCGGTTACAAGGGGAGGCACAAATGGCGCTGCGCAACGGTGCGCTGGAGGGGCTGGACCTGCCCGCCATCCTCAGCCGCCTGCAATCTGGCGACATCTCGCAAATCCGCCGCGAGGAAGGAACGACGACGCAGTTCGCACGGCTGGATGCAACATGGACGATCAACATAGGCGTGGCCAGCACCGACGATCTGAAGCTCGAAGGCCCCTTCGTCAGCGCAACCGGCGATGGCGATGTGGATATCCGCCAGGAACAGATCGACCTGAAACTGCGCCCGCGCATCACACCGCGCAGTGGCGAGGAGCAGTCCGAGGCGATTCAACTTCCGATCCGCGTTCAGGGCGGCTGGGATAACCCTCTGATACTGCCCGATGTCGAGGCCGTCCTGCAAGACCCAGAAGGCAGCCTGGGGGCGGCGAAAAACTTCGGCAAGGCGGTGGAAAAGCTCACCGGCGGAGAGGTCAGCGAGGACGACTTCAAGAACGCAATTGAAGGATTATTCGGTCGCCGCGAGTGATGTTCCCGTCGTGGAGTGCAGTATTTAACCGGCGATTTGTCCGAAAACCGCTGCTCATCCCCGATCACGTCGGGGACATACTTTTCGGATCGCGCTTTCTTTTCGCGCGATTTGTCCGAAAACCGGTTCCCGCTTTTCGGATCGCGCTTTAGCGCTGCATGTTTTCCCAGAACTGGCGCAGTTCGCGTGTGCGCTGCCGCTGGCTGGTACGCGAGCGGCGCGTTCTGCTGCGGTTTCGACGTGCTGACGGCTCCCGCCACTGACGCGAAACGGTGTCATACGCCTGGCGCTGACTTTGCCGCTTTTCGCGACGCGCTTGCGCTTCGCGCGCCTCACGAATACGCGCTGCGCGTTCGGCGCGTAGTCTGGCAACCCGCGCAATCTCCTCATTCTTCTCAAGCCGGATAAAGGCCGTCTCAACTTTCTGAAACAAGCGCGACACCCGCTGGGCATTGCCGCCCAGATCATGCGCCATATAGCGCGAAGCTGAGCGCACATCCACGCGGGTCCGATTCTGGCCGCCACGAATGCGCACCGCCACATCGCCGGTCACGCCAAAGAGCAATGATCGATCAATCGCCTCGATATGGCCTTCCTGGCCGTCCGCCGGGGGCGTGGCCGACACAACGGTCCAGCCCAGTTCGTCAACCGACTCGCGCACAAGACTAAATGTCTCTTCGGCAGAACGCTCGACAGACAATGGCTCCACGGTGAGAGGGGCGTCCGCGGTCTCTGCTGCCAATGGCCCTGCCGCGGCCTGCATCTGCCGCCCGCTTTCGACGCGAACCTTGGCAAGCTCGCGGAAAGCGGGCGGCGCACTGGCGTCGGTTGTGACTTCGGTAACGCTGGGCTCCAGCAACAGCTTGGGCAATGACCAAGCGGGCCCAGCCAGCACCAATGCAGAAGCGAAGATGGCGGCGACTGCCCGCCGCGATCCGCGCAAACCGTCCTGCCATATCCTGAGCAACGCGACCAATGCGAGCGCCAGCGCAATCATCGCGCCCAGCACCGTGATGGCAAACACCCTTATCGCAACAGGCGTGGCCAATCCGGCGAACTGATGCAGCACGATGGTCAGGACAAACAATTGCAGCGTCAAAAAAGCGACCCGCCGGCTCCAGGTTGCCGTCCGCGATATTTGCAGCAGTCTTCGCATGCCAGATCTTCTGGTCCTCAGAAATCCCGCGCGAGAGCTCGTCAGCACAAGAAGCGCCACTCGACCTCGGCTATGGTGCGCAGAGCGATATACCTCTCAGCAGAGGATATTTCGTAAACTCGGAAAGCGCTACACACTTGCATATGATGGCAGACAGCGTGATCTACGCGGATGGCCGTTTTGTGATACGCGCGCTGCGGATTGAGACCGGCGCAGCGGGCCGGCAGCGGCTTGGTCTGACGGTCTTTCGTGGATGGATCCCGCGAAATGTCGTCGTCAACGCTTGCGCCAGCGCGATCCACATGACACATCCTGCCCATCATGGTGCGAATCCCCGCGCCGCTTTCAGGCTCCAGTCGACACATGGCCGAAACCAAACCAAAGAAGACCGCCCGCAAAGAGAGCGGCCGAGAAAACCAGCGCAAGATCGTGGTGCGCCAGGCGCGGCTTGACGATGTGCCGGAGATCGCCGCGCTGAGCCGCCGCGTGTACGCCCCAGCACACGGATACAGCCAACGCGCGATCCGCAGCCAGATCATCAACTTTCCCGAAGGCCAGTTCATCGCGGAATATGAGGGCGAGATGGTCGGCCATTGCGCGACCTTCATCATCCCCGGTGATGCCGCGCTTAACCCGCACTCATGGGCGGAGATTACCGGCGACGGCCTCGCCTCACGCCATGACCCGGAGGGCGATTATCTCTATGGCATGGAGGTGAGCGTCGATCCGAACTACAGGCGCCTGCGGATCGGCCGGCGCCTTTATGCGATGCGCGAGAAGCTGTGCCAGGAGTTGCGGCTTAAAGGCATCGTATTTGGCGGGCGTATGCCCGGTTATGCGCGGCGCCAACGTCAATATTCGAACCCGGAAGACTACGTGCAAGCGGTGACAGACCGAAAAATCCGGGATACAGCCATCCGCTTTCACCTGTCCAACGGTTTCGAACCGATCGGGGTTTTGCGCGATTATGACGGGGAAGACAAGGATTCACTCGGGTACGCCACTCATATGGTTTGGCTCAATCCCTATTATGTCGAGTCGGGAGAGATGCCAGGTTCCGAGCGGGCAATGGCGCAGCCGGACCAGGTGCGTGTCGCCACGGTTCAGCTTCAGATGCGCGGCATCAAGGACGCCAGCGAATTCGAGCGCCAGATTGAATATTTTGTCGACGTCGCGGCCGATTATCGCGCAGATTTTGTTCAATTCCCTGAGCTGATGACGCTCCAGCTTCTTTCCGCCGAGCCGGAACCACTGCCGCCGAGCGAGGGGATTGCGCGCATTGCCGATTACACCGACTGGTTCAAAGACTTCATGCACCGGCTGGCGATGCGCTACAACATCAACATCATCGGCGGCACGCATCCGACGCGCGATGAAGACGGGGAGATCCGCAACGCGGCCTATGTGTTCCTGCGTGACGGCTCTGTCCACCGGCAAGACAAGATTCATATCACCCCGGACGAGGCCTATTGGTGGAGCCTGAAAGGCGGCAGCCGCGTCGATGTCATCAACACTGATTGCGGGCCGATTGGCGTCCTGGTGTGCTACGATTCCGAGTTCCCCGAGCTCGCGCGTCACCTTGTCAACCAGGGCGCCATGCTGCTGTTCGTGCCGTTCTGCACCGATGAGCCGCGCGGCTATCTGCGCGTGCGCTACTGCTGCCACGCGCGCGCAATCGAGAACCAGATCTACGTCATTCTGTCGGGCGTTGTCGGGAACCTGCCCAATGTCGAGAACATGGATATCCACTATGCCGAGAGCGCGATCCTGACGCCGTGCGATTTCGCCTTCGCGCGCGATGGTGTGGCCGCCGACGCCGCGCCGAACACAGAGACGATCGTGTTCGCCGATCTGAAGCTGTCGGACCTGCGCGTCGCCCGCTCGTCAGGTTCAGTGCGCAATCTGCGTGATCGCCGGTTCGATCTGTACCGGGTCGTGTGGAACACGCGCCGAAGCTGACGCGAAATGCCGCGCGCAATCGTATGAGGGAGGAGCCGATGTATATTGCCATGAACCGGTTTCAGGTCGCCAAGGGGCGGGAGGCCGAGTTCGAGGAAATGTGGATGCAGCGGGACTCATATCTGCATGAGGTCCCCGGTTTTCTCGAATTCCATCTGCTGCGCGGGCCGGAGCAGGAACATTACCGCCTGTACACCTCGCATTCGATGTGGGCGTCCTACGACGCGTTTCAGAACTGGACCCGGTCTGAGGCGTTTCGCAAGGCCCATGCAAATGCCGGCAGCATGTCCGATGGGCTGACGCTAGGCCCGCCCGCTTTCGAGGGGTTCGAAGTCGTCGGCGAGGTCAAATCGGACGCCTAAGTACGCATATTGGCCCAGACAAGCTACGGCTTGCAGCTGAACCTGCTGCCGCTAGCACTTGAGCCATTTTTTTGCCGCAAAACCTCGGGCCGGGGTCGAAAATCTTCTGGACCCAGCGTGGCCACTGCGCTACAGTCTAAGCAATTAAAGTTCGCCGAAACGTTGGATGACCCATCAAGAGGATCGGAGCAGCACTCCGGTCCTCTTTCCGTTTTGTCGGTCAGCCTACGCCTTCCGGCATCCGCATTTCGGCCTGCCCCTGCGCAACCAGCAGCGCCGTCGCACGCTCCGTCGCCTCGATCAACCTGCGACGGAACTCTTCGCGCGCCAGTCCGGGCGGGATTGGCTCCAGAAACTCCATAACGATGGTGCCGGGATTAAGCCGCCACGCATGGCGCGGCCAATACAGCCCCGAATTGAGCGCAAGCGGCACGCAAGGCTTATCCAGCGCCTCATAAAGCAACACCACGCCAGGCTTGTAATCTGGCGGCGCGCCCGGCGATCGGCGCGTGCCCTCCGGAAAGATGAACACCTGCTGGCCAGCCTGCGCGCGCGCGCGCGCAGCCCGCGCCATTTTCCGCAGCGCCACGGCTCCACGATCACGCCGCACCGGGATCATCCCCAGCTTGCGCGCAAACTGCCCGTAAAGAGGGATGTCCATCAGTTCCTTCTTCAGGATAACCGCCGGGTCAGGCAGATAGGCCATGGGCGCGATCGTATCCCACGCCGATTGATGCTTCGAGGCGACGATGTATCCGCCTTCTGGCAGCCGCTCCAGCCCGCGCACCTCCATTCGCACATCTACGATCCAGCGTAGAAGCACGGCAATGGTGCGTGCATACAGCTTCCACGCCCATGTCACCCAGCGTCGCGGCGCGACAAACAGCGGCAGGCCGAACAACATGAACAGCATCGTGGTCAGGTAGAACGCGGTGTGGAAAGCGAGAGAACGAATCAATTGCGGCCTCGCGCGGACAATGGATCAAAACAGCCGCGCGCGTTGCCGCCATTCATCAGTCGGACCCCTGTGCATCGTGCGAGGCTGGCGACATATTTGACGAATTCGCTTGCCAGCAGGCGAAGGGTGCGTGGGTGCGCCCACCACTTTTCGAGCGGAAGCCGTCCCGCCACCACCGGGTACGGCACGAGTTTGAGGTCCGGCAGCGCCCGGCGCAGTTCGACCAGCCCCCGCGGCATGTGATAGCTGGAAGTGACAACGATCACCGAACGGAAGCCGCGCTCCGATGCCCAGCGCAGTGTCTCGTCGGCATTCTCGATGGTGTCGCGCGCGTTGCGGTCGAGATCGACGCAGCAGTCGAACAGCCGCTCTGCCTCGGGGTTCATGTGCCGGAGCATTGCCATCGTTGTTCTTGGATGCACGCCGGAGATCAGCAGACGCTCGCCTTTCCCGGCAGCCAGCAGACGCACTGCCTCGCTCACCCGCGAGTCCCCGCCCGTGAAGACGACGATCGCATCAGCCCGGACATCGGGGTTTGGCGGGTTTTTTTGGATCTGCGCGATGAAGGCGAGAAACCCCGCGCCAAACACGATCGCCACCGCAGTTCCGGCGAGCAAGCCCAAGCGCAGCGCGACGAAAAGGCTTGAGTAGCGTCTGGCGCGCGGCTTGGTCATATGCTGTTCAGAGCGCGTTGGCATGGCGTTTCGCCTGCGCAAGTTCATGCTTGTTACCGGCCGGTGCGAGCCGCACCTGCACGGTGGTGTGCACGCGCATGCGGCGAGATCACGTTGGAATTATTTGCCCGGTTCAGCGATTCTGCTGATCGAGAATTCGGTACACTCCAAACCTGGAGGTTATGCGGCAGATTGCGGCAACAACGAGCACAACCAGAACGAGCAGTGCATAACCGACCCAGTCCAGCGTTCCTGCCCCGACAAGCCTGCGCAACTCAGCATCCGTTGCCGGCGACGCGCCAAATAGTGACTGCAGCATCGGGAACACCAAGAACACCAGCGCCGCAAGGCCAGCCCCAGCCGCGCCGGCCAGCACCCCCAGCGTTTGAAAGTGTTTCTCGAACTGTTGCGCAATGAAGCGGTCGCGCGCGCCAACGAAATGCAGCACCTCGACGATCTCGCGGTTTGATGCCATCGCGCTGCGCGTTGCAGACACGATAATCGCAACGGTTGCCAACGCCACCAGCGCTATCACGCCTAGTCCGGCAACCGCCAGCGTGCTCGTAAGGCTCCGGATCTGCGCCTGCCAGCGGCCATGATCGTCAAGCATTGCGCCTTCAAACTCGCCTTCAAGCGCAACGCCCAGTGTCTGAATATCTGGCGGATTTTCGCGGTCAAGCTGCACCGCGATCAGGCGCGGCAATGGCAACCCTTCCAACCCCTCCACTTTACCTAGCCAAGGCTCCACCAGCGCGCTGGTCTCATCGGGCGACAGCACCCGCACATCGGCGATCCCGATCTGCTTGGAAAGGAATTCGCTGATCCGGGCCAGTTTCGCTTCGGTCTGGGGCGCGTCCTGGGCTGGGCGCACTTGCACTGTGATCTCGCTGGCCACATCGCGCAGCCAGGCTGAGGCCGACTGATTTATGAGATAAACCACGCCGGTTGTTAGGCTCGCAAGGAAAGCCATGATGGTGATGACCACGACGAGCGAGCGCCCGGTGACCGAGCGCGGCGGGACGATCGCGGAAGTGCGGGTCGCAATCTTCGGAACAGCCAGCGGCTGCTCACGGATCACGGCGGGAAGATTGCGCATTGTGTCGATACTCATGACCTAGAGCATTCTCAGCAAAAATGTGGACCGGGTTTCCTTCGGAAATGCGACCAAACGAAAAGCCAAGCGCGCGCTTTCTTCTTCTGCTTTTGCTTGAGCGCGCTCCAGTGGCGCGAATTTGACATTTGAGTCCCCGCTTGCGGCCAGGCTGTCGCTCCGATGTCAAATTCAAAAGCGCCGATTGAATCAGTTACTAGCGGTTCTTCTGATTCAGACATTCGCTCGGGCATGGGCTGCAACGGGAGGCAAAGGTCTGCATTGGACCGCTAGCCGACGATCTGCACGGAGCCGCGCTCCAACTGCAAGCGCGGCGCACCGAATTGCCGCATGAGTTGATAGTCGTGTGTCGCGATGATGACCGAGGTGCCCAGCCGGTTCAGTTCGACGAACAGACGCAGCAGGCGGCGGGCCATCTGCGGATCGACGTTACCCGTCGGCTCGTCGGCGAGCAAGAGTTCCGGTTTGCCGATAACAGCCCTTGCGATAGCGGCGCGCTGTTTTTCACCGCCCGAAAGCACCGGCGGATAAGCATCCATTCGGTGGCCCAGCCCTACCCATTTCAATAGCTCCGTAACATCGTTGCGGTATTCGGATGGCTTGCGCCCATGTACGCGCAGCGGCAGCGAAATGTTCTCCCAGGTCGTCATGTGGTCAAGCAGCCGAAAATCCTGAAATACAATCCCGATACGCCGGCGGGTCTTGGCGCGCTCTTCGGGCTCCAGATTGCTGGTGTTCTTGCCAAACAGATGCACCGCGCCACGCGTCGGCTTTAGCGACATGAACAAGAGACGCAGCAGGGTCGACTTTCCCGCGCCGGACGGCCCCGCCAGAAAATAGAATGAGCCGGGCAACAGCTGAAAGTTCACGTCCTGCAACACGTCGTCGCCCTCGTCGTAACGCAACGCGACGTTGTCGAAGCGGATCACGGCGCACTCCCAGTGGTTGATAAGTGTAGGATTATTGCTGTGGGTTGTGGTTTTCTCAATGCTCTGCCTTATTGGTATCACCCGAATTTGGCATTTGCAGGAGCCTGCCGTGGGCAGGAGACCCTGTGGCAGGTGAAACGTATAAAGCGGGAGGCGGCAATATGGAATTCCGATGCCCGGCCTGTAACACAAGTTACCGCGTTCCCGTGCGCATCGATCAACAGGTCCGCTGCGCGCGCTGTGACCATGTCTGGCGCATTTCGGAGTCCGATTTCGTCATCGCCGATGATGCGCGCGACGAAAACGAAATGCCTGAGGCATTTTCTGGCTTCGACCCCGAAGGCATAGCTGACGGCCATCCCGCCGATCCAGCAGCGCAGGACCCGCAAGGTGCGCATGGGTCCGTGCCGGCCGATGCTGGCGGCGCGTGGAATGCTGGCAGCACTTCAGATGCTGGCAGCGCCTGGGCTGAGGACTCGGCAGATCGCGACTTTGAGGCCAGCAGCGACTGGCCTGCGGGGGAAGATGATCCCGCAGATGACTCCTATGCCGCGGCGCAGGATGACGGAGCGCCGGACGCCGCTCAGTATACTGATGATCGCGAAAACGCCGGCCCTTCATCAGAAGATGCGGAGGGCTTCGACCGGCGGCTGGCCGACAGCTTTTTCTCCAACACGCTCGATCAATCTGGCGATGCCGAGGCGGCTGATACCGAACCGCATGCCGCGTTCGAGCGCATCATGGAGGGGATCGAAGAGGTGATCGCCGAGCGCGGCGTCCGCGATGATAGTCCCGCCGTGGACACCGACGATCCATTGCGCGCCCTGTTAAGCGAGGAGCGCGCGCAAGCGTTTGGCAGGCCAGCGCAAGACGACAGGCCGGCAGGCGAGGCCGGCAGCGAAGGCGATTGGGGCGGCAAGGTGGTGCGGCTGGCGGCGAGGTCCGGCGAAAAGCGGGTCGAGAGCCGGATGCAGGACGAGCAAAGCATGCGCCGTGATGAAAATGAGGCTGCCGAGAGCACGGACAACACCGAGCCGATGGCCGAGTTGATCGACAAGATCGCCGCCGTGCGTGCCGACGCCCTCGACCTCGACGAGGAAGATGAACGCACCGGCGAGGTCTCGGCGGCCGACCCGGTCGAGCGAGCACAGGACCCTATTAGTCAGGCGCATTTCGAGGCTCTGGAGGCGGACATGGAGAACGCCGCCCACGCCACACAGGCGAGCGCTGATGATGACCTTCGCGACCGGAGTGCTGAAGACTGGGGGCAGGAGGGCTATCACGACGAAGCCCATGACGAGGCGCTCCGCGAAAGCCTCGCCTTCGACACCCAAAGGACCGACTTCGGCGGGGAGGAAAGCACATCGCCCCATCATGACCCCGTTGCCTCGGCGAGCGAGCGCGACCGCGACAACAGTCTGGGTGAGCGCGAACGACTTGGCGCGCGCCAAGACGATAGCGATCACGACCTCATGCGCGACGAACTGGCCGACGACATGTTCACGGCAGAGGCGCTTAACGAGCGCAGGCATGACCAACGCACGGCCACGACCGATATGCAGGACGACGATGCGCTGCTGGCCGAATATGATTTCGACGATGAAGATGACGATCTGACCGAAGAGTCGCCGGACGTCGGGGGGCCTGCGCGCCGCGATGCCGGGACGCTGACGGTAGCCGCAGCTTGGGCGCTGTTCTTTACCGTGGTCGCGGCCGGGGCGGTCTCTGCAATAAGCTTTCGCGATCAGATCGCCGGAGTGTTGCCAGCCTCCATGCCGGTCTACGCTGCCATTGGCTTTGCAGTCGATCCGCCCCCACTGGTCTTCGGCGAAGTGAGCTACAGTTGGGACGATTCGCAACCGGACACGCTTATCCTGACCGGCCAAATTTCGAACAACCAGGATGAGTTGACGGAAATGCCGAACATGCAGATCGCGGCGCGCGACGAGAATGGCGATCTGCTAGTTGAAGAAAGCAAGACCCTCCGCCAGCCCGCGTTATTGCCTGGCGAAACTTATGACTTCCGCGTCCGTGTTCAGGTCGCGCCCGATAAGCTGAGGACCCTGGAACTGAGCTTCTGAATGCCCCGATGGGCAGCAAGACACTCACGCGAAGGCCTTATCGACGGCGCATCTCCAGCAGGCCTTTCGTTGGCTTGACTTAAGCGCCCTACTCCGCCGGAGTTGCCACCGCCTCGGGCTGCGCGTCGCGCAGGTAGTGCGGATAAACAGTCATCAGCCGGTACGGCTTGTAATGCTGATTGCGGATGAAGCCCTGAAGCTGGCCGAGCGAGGCCGCCTTTTGCCAAACGCGCTGGCCTTCGGCCGTGCTGGTGCTGGAGCACAGCTTGCGCACCGTCGCTGCCTGATGTCGGGCTTCCGAATTTGACAGGAAAATCTGGGTCTCGAGGCTACCGGCCAGATCGTCCGGGATGTCCACCGGAAACTGCGTGCCAATAGCGATTGCGATGCCAAATGCGCGGCCCTCGCGCGCCATCTCCTGCAGGCGCTGACTGTCCTTCACCCGCCACGCCTCATCAAACACGAACAACCGGCGCAAGGCGCGCGGAGCCTCGCCGCGCAGCGCATGCCCATGCGCCTGAATAATGATCAACTCCGCGATCGCCGCCTTGATCTCGTCGTTCGGCAGGTCGTGAAGGTCGAGCACGATCTTGCGCTCCAGGAGATCGCCAAACGTCATCGGCGCAGTCTCGTCACCGGGGAACAGACCAAGATCAAACAGCGGGTCGACGCGGTTCAGAAGCGTCTGCGCCTCTTTGTGCTCGCGCAGATACTCGATGATGTCGCCGAAACCTGGCGCAGTGATATCTTCGGCGCGATACCAGTGTTGCAGGTTGATACCGCGATCCTCGAAGCCCTGGCGCAGCGCATTCTTCAGCCGCGCCTGCTGTTGCGTGCCAAGGCCAAACACCCGCTGGAAAATCTCGGAAATGGTGTGGATGTGCCGGATCGGCTGCACCTCGCCCTGCATCCCCGGCACAGGATGGAGCGGATTGAATGGCAGCCCGGCTCGGCTGACGTCATAGACCGACAAGCCGAGCGGCTTGGCGAAGTTGTCGTCGGCATAGTCGTTCTTGAAATCGAGAATGCACATGGGGTAGTCCGCGCGCGCCATTGCATCTATCAGCACGCGGAGCGTCTGCGTTTTGCCCGAGCCGGGATCGCCGGTGACAAGGAAGCCGAAATTGAGCAGGCGGTCGTCGGGGTGGTGCGGATCCCAGTAGATCGGCGTCTTGGCGTCCGAGGTGCCAAGAAAAACCTGAAATCGCTCCGACGCAGCCGCGCGCGCCTCATGCCTTTTGAAGTCGACAACTGATTCCTCGGTCATCACCGGCTCCGCGAGCCCTTCAAGCGGCGCAGATTCCGCCTGCACATCCGGCGCCTGCGGCGATGGATCGGCCTCTGACAGCTCGGCTGGCGGGGCGGCGTGGTCCCTTGCTTCTGGCTCCGGGTCCAGCTCCGGTGCGGGCGCGCTGATCTCGATGGTTGGCAAGAAGATCGCTCGCAGCGGCGCAATGCGGCTTAACAGGAAGCCCGATTCCGCCCGCCACGCGCGAAAGCCGCCTTCGGACTGATGTGTCTCGATAAAGTCCCTTGCCGCGCTGAGCATCTGCCAATCCGCCGGCTCGAAATCCACGACAATGCCCCCCGCCGCGCGCAGCTTGTCCAGCGGCGCGGCAACCTGCGCCGACTTGCTCCGCGGGAACCGCTGCTTTCCGACGATCACCGGGCGCGCGTCGCCCGCGTGTCGGCGAACCGACTCGATCTGTTTCGCCAGCCGGTAGTCCCGGTTCGTCGCCGTGCAGATGCCAAGGAAGCGAATTTCGTGCTGCCCCGCCTCGGCCCCGCTGAAGGTGAGCTGCAAGCCCATCGTCTGGGTCTCTTTCAGGGTGCTGGCCTCCGGCCGCACCTGCACCGGCGCAAGTTCAGCAGCCAGTGCCTGAGCCGCCCAACGCAACAGATCGCGCCGTGACTCATCTGTCTCGGGCGCATCGAAAGCGGTATGCTGATCGAGGTGGTCCTGCCACGCCTTGGCGTAATCGCGGGCGGAGTGCGGTACAACTGCTTCCGGCGCGGCATCGCCAAAGAACTCCGACTCCTCAGGCAGTCGACCCAATTGCAGGGCCATGGCGCGGAAGCGCGCCAGCTCGCTCAGCGCCTCGCGGATGCGCGTGCCGACGAGGCCATCCACCAGCCAATCCGGGATCAGCGCCATTAGCGCAGCGCCATCTTCCATCTCCGCGAGAGCGGCGACGTGTGCCATCCGCCGCTCAAACAGCGCCTGCAACTGGTCGCGGTTCGGCGGCTTGAGATAGACCGGCGCAAGCGACAGGCGGATGCGGTCGCGCGTGGATTGGACCAGCTTGTCGTGAAGTTCCTCATACACGTTGCGCAACGAGGCCAGCACGATAGAGATGTTCGCGAACTCCTGCACGAGATTCACGGCCTTCTCGATCGCCCGCACGTAAAGCGACTCGTTTGCCAGGGACCAGAAGGACTCAAGCTGATCGAACGCAAGCACGAAAGCACCATCTACGGCGCGCGCAGCCGTAGAGATATCGCCCAGCCGACGGCGATATTGCTCCGGCCGATCCAGCGCGGCGAAGCTCAGGCCCGGCACCTCGGTCTCCGCCGCGTGGCCGCCAAGCGCATCGAACCCAGACAGGTCGCCGCCGTAGTGTAGCAGCAGCGCCCTGATGAAATCCTCGCTGACGACGTTATGGGTACGCTGATGGATGAGACGGCGCAGGCCGCGCGCAAGTATCGGTACAGCCTCCAGACAATCGAGATCGCCGGCTTCCGCCTTGGCCTTGAAGCTGCGCGCATCGGCGCTGCCAAACAACGTCAACAGCGCGTCAGCCAGCTCAATCAGAGGCGGTTGCCACTGAGGCGCGCTGCCCCGGCGAACCAGCAGCATGGCGATCTGCTCCGCCGTCGGGACCGCCCGGCCTTGCGCGCGCCGCGCCATCTCCTCCGCAAGTTGCGGGGCGAAGTCATGCGCAAGGCGCTGGCAAAATGCGCGGTCCTCATCCTGCACGGCCCGGCGGAAGCGGGCGGCATCCTCGGCGCGCAGCAGCCCCAGCAGCGCTTTCGCATCATCGCCGAGCCGGGGGATGCCGAAATAGGGGTTGTTCAGCTCGCGGATGACCGTTTCCAGCATCCAGCGGTCATAGTCGGCGTCCGTGACCGGCGAGGTCATCTGGATAACGGCGGGGTAGAGTTGCCCTTGCACGGCAAGCTGGCGGAGGCTGGCGGCGAGCAGATGGGTCTTGCCAAAGCCCGCCTCGCCCAGGATCAGCGCAATGCGCTCATTTGGGTCCGCATCGCCCGACCGGGTCGCGCGCACTGCCGACGCGATCGCCCCGCGCGCCTCGGCATGGAGCGACTGTACATCGAAATTCACCTCATCCTTGGCGCTCTGCAACGAGGCAGTCTGAGAGAAGACGCCATTGAAGCGCGGATCAATGAAGGTTTCGAACGCATCGCCCATATATATTAGTCCTCGACAAAGAAAAATCTCACAGATTCCAGCATAACTTTAGTTTGTTTTTTACAAACGATGATCCCACTATGCTGCGCAATATTTACGGATACGTTACGGTCTCACGCAAAACACAAGCATATCATCAGCGGAATGAACTATGACACTACGACGAAATGCACCACATCGCCCGCGCGGGTCGGGGTCGCCGAGCGCTTGCGCAGCGCTTCATCCATCAGATGCGGCATATCCAACCGGGTGAGGTGAAAATCCGCGCCCGCGCGCACCGCCGCCCATAAGCGCGACTTGAACTCATCAAGCGCCAGCGGCGCGCACGCATTCGCGGTGTAGGCATCGTAGACTTGCGCGATCGCGACCTGACCGCCTGTGAACGCGCCGCCACCGGCTTTCGGTGTTTTCATGCTCCGGGCGAGCGCGGCGACGGCAGCACCGAAATCCAGCGGATCGTCAGCTTGCGTTTGTCCCGGCTTGGTCGCCGTCGTCGCCTCGGCCTTGTTCATGGTTCCGCCGTTCACCCCCGCGCTCACCAGCGCCCTGCGTAAACTGCCCACGCCTGCCGACACGCTGGGCAAAATACGCCGCAGGAGCGTCGGCGTCGCCTGATCGACAGTGCCGTGCGCCAGACCGCAAAAGCGCACATAAAGGGCGCGCGTCAAAGGGTCGTGGGGGCCGGTCATTTCAGTGGGAGCTTCTGCACTCAACAGATCGGGACAGCGGGCTGCGGCGATCCGCCAGACCAGCGCAGCACGCATCGCGCCCAGTTTCGGAAGGGTCGCCGGATCGGCCAGATCGAACAGCACGGCGAGCGTACAGGCGTAGAAATTGCGCGCGTCAGCGAGATAGCTCTGAACCGCTGGCTGCTTAGGATCAAGCCGCAGCGCCAATGCGACAAGCTGTCGCTCCGCAACCTCTGGCCAGCCCTTGGCGCCGAAGTCAAACCGATGCTCGGCCTGCACCCGACCTTGCGGGCTAAGCTGCCAGTGCGCTGCCGGCGTCTGCGCCAAGCCTTCTGCCATCAAGGCATCGAGTTCGGCCGCAGCGTTCGCCACACCCCAAGGTTTCAGGCTGCGCGCCGCGGCTGTGCCCGTCGTTTCTCTGGACGCAAGCCAAGCGAGCAACACCTCGCGCGTCGTTATAGCTCGCAGTCGCGTCAGGTCAGCAGATGGCAGACTGGGAAGCTGTTGGGTCATGCTGCGAAGCGGCGTCTCGGATCCCGTAATCGGCGAATCATGACGAAATCATCGCGCGCGCAGGTTGTCCTGTCGAGTGGCGACGCGCTTATCCCCAGAAGCGGAGTAATCTCGCAACACTCAATCGGAACCGGCTCTTGACGCGGGCCGCGCAGGCCATACCGTAGTCAAAAGACATCTCGCCCTCTTGATCGGGCACTGCCGAAAATGGTTGTGTCATAGCCTGCATCGAAAAGGCGTCCGGCTCGCAGAGCACTTCCGCGCCTTCCTTCGGAAAGTCTGAAAGCATCGACACGTCACGGCGTGGAAGTGCTCAAGTCTGCCTGAGTGAGAGCGTCTGGCACGAGGGTTGCGCCACGCGTTGGTCGGATACCGGAGCATCAAATGATCTCAGCCCTTTCTGCCACCCTGTTACCCTTTCTGGCCGCAGCGTTGGCTCCGCTCGTCGGGCGCGTGTCTGTCCGGCTCTTATCGTGGTCCGCCGCCGGACTATCCCTCGCGCTATTCTTGCTGCTGCTGCCGTGGGTGCCAGCCGTTCAGGGTGGGCCGGTGCTCCAGACTGTCTCGTGGGTGCCCTCGCTGGGCGTCGACCTGTCATTTCGGATAGATGGGTTCAGCCTGCTGTTCGCTCTGCTGATCACCGGCATCGGCACGCTGGTCATCATCTATACCAGCGCATACATGGCCGGCGATAGCGACCAGCCACGCTTCCTCGCCTATATCCTCGGGTTCATGGGGTCGATGCTCGGCCTCGTCCTTTCGGATAACCTTATCGTCCTGTTCGTATTTTGGGAGCTAACGAGTTTCTTCTCGTTCCTGCTGATCGGCTTCAACGGCGAGAGCAAGAGAGCCCGGCAAGCTGCCGTTCAATCGCTGATGATAACGGTCGCGGGCGGGCTCGCGCTATTTGCTGGCGTGCTGATGCTTGGGTTCACCGCGGGGAGCTTCAGCCTGACGGCGCTTCTGAACGATCCCGCGCCGGTTCTGAACAGCCCGCTCATGCCGGCGATCATCATCGGTATCTTCGCTGGCTGCTTCACGAAATCGGCGCAGTTCCCGTTTCATTTCTGGCTGCCCAATGCGATGGAAGCGCCTACTCCGGCAAGCGCGTATCTGCATAGCGCCACGATGGTCAAGGCAGGCGTGTACCTTCTGCTCCGTCTCGATCCCGTCTTTGGCAGCGAGGCGATCTGGATCTGGCCGCTTGTCGTGTTCGGCTCCGCAACGATGGTGGCGGCGGGTATTCAGTCTCTGCGTTTCACCGAGTTCAAGGCGGTGCTTGCCTATTCGACGGTCGTCGCGCTGGGCACGCTGGTGTTGCTCGCCGGTCTCGACGATCCGACAGCGAGTATTGCTGCGATTGGCTTCATCCTTGCCCATGCCTTTTACAAGGCGGCACTGTTCTTCGTGGCCGGGACCGCC
>CAYVFK010000011.1:0-11737 GCA_964450925.1 uncultured Hyphomicrobiaceae bacterium
GACGCGAGCGTTCAGGGCATCCTGGTCAACATCTTCGGGGGCATCATGCGCTGCGATATCATCGCTGAAGGCATCATCGCTGCTGCCAAGGAGATGGACATCCGCGTGCCGCTGGTGGTCCGGCTGGAAGGCACGAATGTCGAGATGGGCAAGCAGATGCTGAGCGAGTCCGGCCTGGCGATCATTCCGGCGGACGATCTGGCCGATGCGGCTCAGAAGATTGTGGCGAAGGTGAAGGAAGCGGCCTGAGCGGGTGTGGAGGCGCTTGACGTGGAACACAGTTGCACATAAACTGTGTAATATTGGAAGATGCGCGGGCGTGGCTGCGATTTGTGTCAAGTCTGCAATCTGTTTCAAAGGGGCTCCGCCATGAAGAATGCTGCCATGAAGAACATCACGCTCGCGGTCGATGAAGGCGTGCTCGCGACGGTGCGCGCTTACGCGGCGCGCAATAAGACAACGGTGAATGCGCTGGTCCGCGATTATCTTGAGCGGATCGCGCACCAGGAGGACAAGGCGGGACAGGCGCGCCAGCGGCTTGTCGAGCTAAGCCACGAGTCAAAGGGGCGGCTGGGCGGCTGGCAGTGGAACCGGGACGAGATTTATGAACGTGGCATGCTTCCTCGACACCAACATCCTGATCTACGCGGCTTTGCAGAGCCCGAACGAGACGGGGAAGAAGAAGATCGCGGTTGATCTTCTCGCCAACGAATCGTTTGCTCTGTCCGTACAGGTGCTGCAGGAGTTCTATGTGGTCGCCACGCGCAAGGCCGAGGTTCCGTTGACGCCTGCCGCAGCCCTCGACTGGATCGAGCAACTGGAGGTGTTCCCGTGCGCGGATGTCAGTCCGGCGCTGGTGAAGCTGGGCGCGGTGATCGCGCAGCGTTATGGCATATCGTACTGGGACGGGGCGATTCTCGCGGCCGCGGAAAGCCTCGGCGCGCCGGTAGTCTACACCGAGGACCTCAACCACGGCCAGAGCTACGGCGGGGTGCGCGCGCTCAACCCGTTTAAACAGAACCCCACGGCCGGAGGGTTTCACGAGGGGCAGCAGAGTTACGCCGGAAATTGACAAATTTGCCGGTAACAAAAACAAAACGAAAAGGTTGAACCCATGGCGGTGCTTGTCGACAGCAACACGAAAGTGATCACGCAAGGGATCACGGGCAGTCACGGAACCTTCCACACCGAGCAGGCGCTGGCCTACGGCACCAAGGTTGTCGGCGGCGTCACGCCGGGCAAGGGCGGGGGCGAGCATCTCGGCCTTCCGATCTTCAACACGGTCGCTGAAGCGGTCTCTAAAACCGGTGCGAGCGCCAGCGCGATTTATGTGCCGCCGCCGTTTGCGGCCGACGCGATCCTGGAGGCGATCGAGGCGGAGCTTCCGCTTGTGGTCGCGATCACCGAGGGGATCCCGGTGCTGGACATGGTCCGCGTCAAACGCGCTCTGCAAGACTCCAAGACCCGGCTGATCGGCCCCAACTGCCCTGGTGTCATTACCCCGGATCAGTGCAAGATCGGCATCATGCCCGGCCACATTCACAAGCCCGGCTCGGTGGGCATCGTTTCGCGGTCGGGCACGCTTACTTATGAAGCGGTGGCGCAGACCACCAGAGCGGGGCTCGGTCAGTCGACCTGCGTTGGCATTGGCGGGGATCCGGTCAAGGGGACCGAATTCATCGACGTGCTGGAGATGTTTCTCGCCGATGACCAGACCGAATCCATCATCATGATCGGCGAGATCGGCGGCGCAGCGGAAGAAGAAGCCGCCGCGTTTCTGAAATCCTCAGCCGTCAAGAAACCCACGGTGGGCTTCATCGCCGGGTTGACGGCGCCGCCCGGCCGCCGGATGGGCCATGCAGGGGCGATCGTGGCCGGCGGCAGCGGCGGTGCGCAGGACAAGATCGAAGCCATGCGCTCAGCCGGCATCCGCGTGGCTGACAACCCCGCTGCGATGGGTGCGACGCTGGTGGACATGCTTCAACATGCCTGAGCCGCGTAAACATGCCTGAGTGATCCGGCGCGGCACGCAATGCTCACGATGAGTTGTGCGCAGCCGGCCATTTACGGGCAGCAGGATTCACGCACCTCTCCTATATACCCAGTTATGACAAGTGCGCAGGAACAGCGCGCGCAAAAACACAATGACGGAATGGGCCATGCGCAAGCAGCAACTCAACGAGACTTTCGCCCTCAGCTCCTTCCTTCACGGAGCCAATGCCTCATACGTCGAGGATCTCTACGCGCGTTATCAGGACAATCCGGGCGCGGTCGACGCGGAATGGCGCCGGTTTTTCGCAGGTCTGAAGGATCAGCGTGAGACCGTTCTCGCAGAGCACCGCGGCCCTTCGTGGAAGCCCGAGAATGTCAGCATCAACGGCGAGGATGAACTGCTCGCCGCGCTGACGGGCGACTGGGGCGAGAGCCCGGAGCATCTCGCCGGCAAGCTGCGCGAGAAGGCGGCGGAAGGCGGCGTTGCGCTCAATGAGGAGGAGGTCATGCAAGCGGTGCGCGATTCGGTGCGCGCGCTGATGCTGATCCGTTCACACCGTGTGCGCGGGCACCTGGCCGCTGATCTTGACCCGCTGCGGCTCACCCCGCCAGTGGCGCACCCGGAGCTTCAACCTGAAACCTACGGCTTCGCCGAGGCGGACTATGACCGGCCGATTTACCTGAACATGGTGCTTGGACTTGAGATTGGCACGCTGCGCCAGATCGTAGAGATCCTGCGCCGCACTTACTGCGGCAAGATCGGCATCGAGTTCATGCACATCTCGACGCCGGAGGAAAAAGCCTGGCTGCAGGAGCGCATCGAGGGCGTCGGCAAGGAAGTCCAGTTTACCCGTCGAGGTAAAGAAGCAATCCTTCAAAAGCTGATTGACGCGGAAAGCTTCGAAAAATACCTCGACAAGAAATACACGGGCACCAAGCGTTTTGGGCTCGACGGCGCTGAGGCGATGGTCCCCGCGCTGGAGCAGATCATCAAGCGCGGCGGGCAACTTGGCCTGCGCGAGATCGTCATCGGAATGCCGCATCGCGGGCGGCTGAACGTCCTGGCGAATGTAATGGGCAAGCCTTATCGGGCAATTTTCCATGAATTCAAGGGCGGCTCGGCGCACCCGGAGGAGGTCGAAGGCTCGGGCGATGTCAAATATCACCTCGGGACCTCCTCGGACCGAACTTTTGACGGCAACGAGGTGCATCTGTCGCTCACCGCCAATCCGTCGCATCTCGAAGCCGTCGATCCTGTCGTGCTCGGCAAAGTCCGCGCCAAGCAGGACCACCATGCGGATACCGAGCGAACTAGGGTGCTACCGCTGCTGCTGCATGGCGACGCAGCCTTCGCAGGCCAGGGCGTGGTGGCTGAATGCCTGGGCCTGTCAGGTCTGCGCGGTCACCGCACCGGCGGCTCGATCCACTTCATCGTCAACAACCAGATCGGCTTTACGACCGCGCCGCGCTTCGCACGCTCGTCGCCGTATCCATCCGATGTCGCACGCATGGTCGAAGCGCCGATCTTCCATGTGAACGGCGACGATCCGGAAGCGGTCACTCACGTCGCCAAGGTTGCGACTGAATTCCGCCAGCGTTTCCACAAGCCGGTGGTGATCGACATGTTTTGTTATCGGCGTCACGGCCACAACGAGGGCGACGAGCCGTCCTTCACCCAGCCGCTCATGTATAAGCGCATTCGCCAGCAAAGGCCGGTCGGGGATATCTACGCCGAGCAGCTTACAAATGAAGGCCTGTTTGAAAAGGCGCAGATCGATCAGCTGCGTGCCGACGCCCGTAGCCGCCTGGAAAATGAATTCGACGCTGCAGATTCCTACCGCCCAAACCGCGCCGACTGGCTCGACGGACGCTGGGCGGGCATCGGTTTCGCCGATGAAGGCCCGCGCCGTGGCAAGACCGAGGTGGCGACCGAAACGCTGCGTGAGATCGGCCAGAAAATCAACACTCTCCCGGAGAGCCTGAACGCGCACCGCACCGTGCGCCGCATCTTCGAGAGCCGACGCAAGGCGATCGAGACGGGCGAGGGCATCGACTGGGCGACAGCCGAGTCGCTGGCCTTTGCCACGCTGCTGAATGAGGGCTTTCCGGTGCGCCTGTCCGGTCAGGACAGCGAACGCGGCACGTTTTCCCAGCGCCACGCGGTGATCGTGGATCAGGAAACCGAGGAGCACTATCGGCCGCTGAATGACATCTCGGATGAACAAGCGCGATTCGAGGTCATCAATTCGATGCTTTCGGAATTTGCGGTGCTTGGCTTTGAGTATGGCTACAGCCTGGCCGAGCCGAACGCGCTGGTGCTGTGGGAGGCGCAGTTTGGCGACTTCGTCAACGGCGCGCAGGTCATCATCGACCAGTTCATCACCTCGGGCGAGCGCAAATGGCTGCGCATGTCGGGGCTGGTGATGCTGCTGCCGCATGGCTATGAAGGGCAGGGGCCGGAGCACTCTTCCGCGCGGCTGGAGCGGTTCTTGCAGATGTGCGCGGAGGACAATATCCAGGTGGCCAACTGCACAACGCCGGCAAACTACTTCCACGTTCTGCGCCGACAATTGCACCGTACGTTCCGCAAACCGCTGGTGCTGATGACGCCGAAGTCACTGCTGCGGCACAAGCGCGTGGTCTCGCAGATCGAGGATTTTGGTCCTGGCTCCACCTTCCACCGCGTGCTGTGGGACGATGCCGACCGCGGTCACCATGGCGCGCGAAAGCTGGTTGCCGACGATCAGGTCAAGCGCGTGGTTCTGTGCTCCGGCAAGGTGTATTTCGACCTGCTGCAAGAGCGCGAAGAACGCGGCATTGACGATATCTACCTGATGCGCCTGGAGCAGCTCTATCCGTTCCCGGCGCGCGCGCTCATCACCGAGCTGGGCCGGTTTGCGCATGCCGAAATGCTCTGGTGTCAGGAGGAGCCAAAGAATATGGGCGCCTGGAGCTTCGTTGAGCCAAACATCGAATGGGTTCTCAACCACATCGACGCGAAGTATAAGCGTCCGCGATATGTGGGCCGGTCAGCCTCGGCAGCGACCGCAACGGGTCTGATGTCGAAGCATGTCGCGGAGTTGAGCGCGTTTGTGGACGAGGCGCTGACACTATAAAGCAAACGCGGCCCCGGCATGTGCCGCGGTGAAGAGGATGCGAGACGATAATGGCACAGGAAATCCGGGTACCGACCCTTGGCGAGTCCGTGACCGAGGCCACTGTCGGCCAGTGGTTCAAAAAGTCCGGCGAGCACGTCAACGAGGATGAGCCCGTCGTCGAGCTCGAAACCGACAAGGTGACGGTCGAGGTGCCCGCGCCGGTCTCGGGGGTCATCTCCAGCATATCTGTCCAAGAGGGCGAAACGGTTGAGGTCGGCGCGCTACTAGGCGCAATCGAAGCGGGCGATCAGGCAGGGGCGGAGGCTTCCGCCGCGCCGGCGGAAGCTAAGGCTGAACCGGCTGCGGCTGCATCGCCAGCCAAGGAAGAGCCCGCGCAGGCGCCAGAAGCTGTGGCGAAGGACCGGGCGGGCCCTGAGGGCGCTCAAAGCGCAAAACCCGCGCGAGCCGAACAGCCCGCGCAAGCCGAACGCTCCATGTCGCCAGCCGTGCGCAAGCTGGTCGAGGAACAGGGCGTCGACCCCAGCACGGTCGAGGGAACAGGCCGCGAAGGCCGGCTGCTGAAAGGCGACATCCTGGCCGCGCTGAATGGCGGTTCGCTTCCTACCGAAGCGCGCCAGCAGCCCCAGCGCGCGCCCGCGCCACAGGCCGATGCAGAGCGGGAAGAGCGCGTGCGCATGTCGAAACTGCGCCAGACCATCGCCCGCCGCCTCAAGGAGGCGCAGCACAACGCCGCGATGCTCACGACCTTTAACGAAGCGGACATGTCCGGCATCATGGAGGCGCGCCAGCGGCATAAGGCCGATTTCGAGAAGAAGCACGGCGTGAAGTTGGGCTTCATGGGCTTCTTCGTGAAGGCGTGCGTGCGCGCGCTGCACGATGTGCCCGCCGTCAACGCGGAGATCGACGGCGAAGACCTGATCTATAAGAATTACTATCACATTGGTGTGGCGGTCGGCACCAATCGCGGCCTTGTCGTGC
The DNA here is from genome assembly GCA_964450925.1 of uncultured Hyphomicrobiaceae bacterium. Taxonomy (GTDB): domain Bacteria; phylum Pseudomonadota; class Alphaproteobacteria; order Rhizobiales; family Rhodomicrobiaceae; genus Dichotomicrobium. The sequence continues at coordinate 6,090 of CAYVFK010000011.1, forward strand.
CTGTGCTGCGCGACGCCGACGCGATGAGCTTCGCCGACATTGAGAAGAACATCTCCGATTTTGGCGCCCGCGCCCGCGACGGAAAGCTCGGGATCGAGGAGATGCAGGGTGGGACCTTCACCATTTCCAATGGCGGCGTGTACGGCTCGCTGATGTCCACGCCGATCTTGAATGCGCCACAATCCGGCATTTTGGGCATGCACAAGATTCAGGAGCGGCCGATTGCGGTGAACGGCGGCATAGAGGTGCGTCCGATGATGTATCTGGCCCTGTCTTATGACCACCGCGTTATCGATGGCAAAGAAGCAGTCACATTCCTCGTGCGCGTCAAGGAGAGCCTTGAAGACCCTGAGCGGCTGTTGCTCGATCTGTAATTGTTAAAGGATAGCCGGAATGCGTTTTGCATTGGCCTTCGCCATATTACTCGCGCTGGCCGGATCGGCTGCGCACGCTCAGAGCTTCGACTGCGCCAAGGCCCGGATCGCGAGCGAATTCGCGATCTGTGACGATGCGCGGTTAGGTCGCCTCGATGAGGAGATGTCTGCGCTTTATTTCGGCTTGCCTGTCGTTGTGCGCAACGAAATCGCCGGATCTCAACGTCGCTGGCTGCGTCGGCGCAACGCCTGCGGTTATGACGTGGTCTGCATCGAGGACGCGTATCTGCGCCGGATCGAGGTGCTGTCGCAATTTTAAAGCGTGCGGCGGACCGGGGGAGAGATTTTGACCATCGAGTTGACGGTTCTGGTACTGGCGGTGCTGCTCGCTTATGCGCAGCTCATGATTTACGCCGCGTTCGCCAATCGCGATTATGGGCCCAGCTACACTATGAGCCCGCGCGATAGCGGCCCCGACCGCCCGGCGTCGGTCATCACAGGCCGGCTGCGGCGCGCTTACGAAAACCACCTTGAAACACTGCCTTGGTTCGCCATCGCCGTCTTGGTGGCGCATGTCAGCGGTGCGACAAGCTGGATCAGCGCGGCGTCATCGCTGATTTATCTGGGCGCGCGGATCATCTATATCCCCTGTTATGCATTCGGCTGGCGGCTACGCTCGCTCGTGTGGGGTGCGGCGGCACTGGCGATCCTCGTGATTCTCGGCAACACGCTTGTCTGAGGCGGTGTGCGCCCGGTCTGAACATTCGATCTGAAAGGCAGTGGCATGGCGGAAAGTTACGACCTCGTCGTTATCGGAACCGGCCCGGGCGGGTATGTGTGCGCGATCCGCGCAGCGCAACTCGGCTTGAGTGTCGCGGTGGTCGAAAAACGCAAGGCCCATGGCGGCACCTGCCTGAATGTCGGCTGCATCCCGTCAAAAGCTCTGTTGCACGCGTCTGAGCTTTATGAAGAAGCGAGTGATGGCTTCGCAGCGATGGGCATCGATGCCAGCCCCAGGCTCGATCTGCCAAAGATGATGGGCTTCAAGGACGAGGCGGTTGCGGGCAATACGCAAGGGATCGAATACCTGTTCAAGAAGAACAAGATCGCCAGCCATCAAGGCGCCGGGCGAATCGCTGCGCCGGGCAAGGTCGAGGTGCAGGGCGAAGACGGCGCGGCCACAACCCTGAGTGCCAAGACCATCGTTATCGCCACTGGCTCTGACGTCATCCGCCTGCCGGGCATCGAGATCGACGAGAAACGCGTAGTCACCTCCACTGGCGCGCTTGAGTTGAACGAAGTGCCGGGCAAGATGCTGGTGGTCGGCGGTGGTATCATCGGGCTGGAGCTTGGCTCGGTCTGGCGCCGGCTCGGTGCCGAGGTGCAGGTCGTGGAGTTTCTCGACCGGATCACGCCGGGCATGGACGCCGAGGTTGCCAAGCAGTTCATGCGCATTCTCAAGAAGCAGGGCGTCGAGTTCACACTGGGCCATAAGGTGACCGGCGTCGATGCCAGCGGCAACCGCCTCAAGGCGACGATCGAGCCAGCCGACGGCGGCGACACGCGGCAAGTGGATGCTGATGTGGTCCTCGTAGCGGTGGGGCGCGCGCCTTTCACCGAGGGGCTAGGCCTTGACGATGTCGGTATCGAAACGGATCAGAAGGGCCGGATCGCCGTTGATGGCCATTACCGGACGAGTGTTGAGGGGATTTACGCCATCGGCGATGTGATCCAGGGGCCGATGCTGGCGCACAAGGCCGAAGAAGAGGGCGTCGCGGTTGCTGAAATCCTCGCGGGGCAGGCCGGCCACGTGAATTACGGCGTGATCCCCGACGTGATCTACACCTATCCCGAAGTCGCCAAGGTCGGAAAGACCGAAGAGGAATTGAAAGGCGAGGGCGTAGAGTACCGGGTTGGTAAGTTTCCGTTCACGGCAAACGGCCGCGCCAAGGCAAATCGCCAGACAGACGGCTTCGTTAAGGTTCTGGCTGACGCCAAGACCGACCGCGTGCTTGGCGTGCACATCCTCGGGCCGGATGCCGGCAACATGATCGCGGAAGCCGCGGTATTGATGGAGTTCGGCGGCTCGGCGGAGGACCTGGCGCGCACCTGCCATGCGCATCCGACGTTGAGCGAGGCTGTCAAGGAAGCCGCGCTTGCGGTGGATGACCGCGCAATTCATATGTAGGTGCATGAAGCCGCGTTTCCTCGTTCTCACCATCAGCACACTCGTCGCGCTGGCGATTCTCATCTCGCTCGGCGTCTGGCAACTCCAGCGCCGCGACTGGAAGCACGCGCTGATCGAGCGGATCGAGGCGCGCGCTGATGGCCCGCCGGTATCGTTGCAGCAGGTGCTGGAGCGTTGGCAGCGCGACCGCGACATCGAATACATGCGTGTGGAACTGACCGGCGAATTGCGCGCGGCCCAGGAGTTTCACATCTACCAGATTCGCGACGGGCGGGCAGGCTGGCGCGTGGTTTCGCCCTTTGAGACGGATGGCCGGATCGTGATGCTCGACCGCGGCTTTGTACCCGAACCGTTGAAAGACCGCGCCACGCGCGCCGATCAGCCTGTGCCTCGGGGCGAAATCACGTTAACCGGCCTCGCGCGTGCCCCGGGCCAAGCCAACTTCGTGACCCCCGAGAACGAGCCAGCGCGCAATCGCTGGTACTGGCGGGATCTGGACAGCATCATGGATCAACTCCCGCCGGATGCACGCGCGCGGGCCGTGCCGTTTTTCGTTGAGGCCGAGGCCGGCGCGCTGCCAGGCGAGTGGCCACGCGACGGCGTCACGCAGCTTCGACTGCGCGATCGGCATTTGTCCTATGCCATGACATGGTTCGGGCTGGCGCTGACGCTTGTGGGCGTTTATGGAGCTTACGTGTTCTCTCGTCGGCGCGGCACGCAGCCAAGGGCGCACACAGGCTGAACCTGGCGGCCTTCGCCGGGTTGCCGTAACGTCGTCGCAGGCTTAACGTGGCCTGGCAAGATTGTCGCGCATGAGCGTGGACGCGCGCAGTGGGCCTCCGCTGCCCAAGGGTTTTCTGAGGTTCCTTTCGTGAAATACGTCAGCACACGCGGCATCGCGCCCCGCCTTGACTTCGAAGACGCAAGCCTGACCGGCCTGGCGCGCGACGGTGGGCTGTATGTGCCCGAAACCTGGCCCACGCTTGCCCCCGGCCAGATCGCCGGCTTCGCAGGCAAACCCTATGCTGAAGTCGCCGCTGAGGTCATGGCGCCCTTCATGGGCCACGCGATGCCCGCCGGCGAACTCCGCGACATGGCCGCGCGCGCTTACGCGCCGTTCCGGCACTCGGCGACCGCACCGCTGGTGCAGACCGGGCCGAACGATTTCATTCTGGAGCTGTTCCACGGTCCGACGCTCGCCTTCAAGGATTTCGCGATGCAGGTGCTTGCGCCGCTGATGGAGCGCGCGCTGGGGCGTCGCGGCGACCGCGCGGCGATCATTGCGGCGACTTCGGGCGACACGGGCGGCGCGGCGGTCGAGGCGTTCAAGGGCCGCAATCATATCGACCTGTTCGTGCTGCACCCGCAAGGGCGCACCAGCGAGGTGCAGCGCAAGCAAATGACCACCGTGGATGCGCCGAACATCCACAACATCGCGGTGCGCGGCAATTTCGATGATGCACAGGCGATCGTGAAGGGTCTGTTCAACGACCACGGCTTCCGTGACAGGTATCGGTTGGCGGCGGTCAATTCGATCAACTGGGCGCGGATCATGGCGCAGGTGGTCTATTACTTCACCGCCGCTGTCACGCTCGGTGCGCCGCACCGTGCTGTGAGCTTTTGCGTGCCGACCGGGAATTTTGGCGACATCTTTGCAGGCTGGGTGGCGCGGCAGATGGGGTTGCCAATCGACCGCCTCGTGATCGCCTCCAACGTCAACGATATTCTGACGCGCGCGCTGGAGAGCGGGCGCTATGAGCGCGGGCCGGTCGTTCCGTCGTTGAGCCCCAGCATGGACATTCAGGTGTCGAGCAATTTCGAGCGGCTGCTGTTCGAGTTGAGCGGTGGCGATGCCGATCTCGTCCGTGCGCAGATGGACACGCTTCAGCAGTCGGGCGGCTTCACGCTGGAGCCGGCGCAGTACGGTGCGCTGAACGACCTGTTCGCCGCGGCGCGGGCGGATGAAGCGCAAACGACCAACGCGATCCGCGTCATGTACAACGCAACTGGTTACATCGCCGACCCACATACCGCCGTGGGTCTGCATGCCGCTTGCATGTGCCGAGGCGACGACAGCGTCCCGATGATCACTCTCGCCACCGCCCATCCGGCCAAGTTCCCCGACGCAATCCGCGAAGCCATCGGCATAACGCCGGATGTTCCTGAAGCCCTACGCATGCGTCTGTCTGCGCCGGAGCGCTATGATGTGCTCGACAGCGAGCAGGCACAGATCGCGGAATACATTGGCGCGCGTGTCAAACAGTGGGCTGGATCAACCCTATGAGTGTGCAAAGTACAGCACGCGTCACGACGCTGAGTAACGGCCTGCGTGTCATCTCCGAGGCGATGCCCCATGTCGGCACTGCCTCGCTGGGCATCTGGGTGGCCAGCGGCTCGCGTGCGGAAGCGCCGGAAGAGCACGGCATCGCGCATATGCTGGAGCACATGGCCTTCAAAGGCACAGAGAATCGCTCAGCCCGCGATATCGCCGAGGAGATCGAGACCGCGGGCGGTGAGATCAATGCCGCGACGGGGGTGGAGACGACCTCTTATTTCGCCCGGGTTCTCCAGGATGAGGTGCCAGGCGCGCTGGACGTGCTGGCCGACATACTGCGCAACCCGGTCTACAAGGAGGAGGATCTTGGGCTGGAGCGCACGGTTATCCTGCAAGAAATTGCTGCGACGCGGGATAACCCCGAGGATGTGCTGTTCGACGCCGCGCTCTCGGTTGCTTTCCCGGATCAGCCGCTGGGCCGGCCAGTGCTGGGCACCGCTTCCAGTGTGCGCAACTTCCGCCGCGACAACCTGGTGCGCTTCCGCGACGCCAATTACGGAGCACAGCGCATGATCCTGAGCGCGGCGGGAGCCGTGGATCATGACATGCTGGTGCGCGCGGCCGAGCGCCTGTTGAGCGATCTGCCAAGCGACCGCGCCACGGCCTTTGCGCAGCCGCAATATCGCGGCGGCTACAAGTCGGTGAACATGCCGCTTGAGCAGTCGCATGTGCTGATCGCGTTTGAGTCTCCCGCATCGCACGACCCGGATTTTTACACCGCGCAGGTCTGCGCCGGCCTGCTCGGCGGGGG
>CAYVFK010000011.1:11837-20780 GCA_964450925.1 uncultured Hyphomicrobiaceae bacterium
GGGTTGTTGATGAGTCTGGAGAGTTCTGCAACGCGCGCTGAGTTTCTGGCGCGGCATCTTTACATCTTCGAGAAACCGCCGGAATTTGAAAAGCTGATAGCACATGTCGAAAGCGTGGATCCGGAGCGGGTTCGCCATTTCGTGCAGCGGCTTCTGAGCGCTGGCTCGCCGTCTTGCGTTCACGTTGGCCCGCGCGCGGACGCGCCAGAGCTTCGAGCCATCGCCGAGGGGTCTTTGAGGCTTTGAGCAAGCTGCCTGCGCGGGAGGCAGGCATCAGAGGAACTGCGCAATGGCATTTCTGCGGTCGCCCCCAACGCCGGAAAACGGTCCTCAGATCGAATGGGAAGACCTGATTTTGCGGATGCCCCGCCTGAGCGATTATCATGCCTGGGCCGAGCTGCGCGCGGACAGCCGCACGCATCTTGAGCCATGGGAGCCGGCTTGGACGCCGGATGAGCTCTCCCGCGGGGCCTATCGCATGCGCCTCAAGCATTACATGCGCGAAATGCGTGAGAACAGCGGCTATGCCTTTTTTATGTTCAAAGCCGATGATACGACACTGGTCGGTGGCGCAACTTTGAGTAATGTTCGACGTGGGGTGAGCCAGTCATGTTCACTGGGGTACTGGGTCGGGGCGCCGCACGCAGGCCAGGGCCATATGACAAACGGTGTGCGCGCGATCGCCACATTCGTTTTCGAAACCCTTCATCTGCATCGGCTTGAGGCGGCGTGTTTGCCAACGAATGTGGCCTCCATCCGGGTGCTGGAGAAGGTAGGCTTTACCCACGAGGGGCTGGCCCGGGAATACCTGAAAATCAACGGGAGGTGGCAAGACCATTTTCTCTACGCTTTACTCAGGGATGATCCTCGCCAATAAGCAGGCCGCCGACGCGGCTTGGGGCGGACGGCTGTCGACAGCGCGCCCAAAAAGGGCGTGCGTGATCGCGATTTTCGCCGCTGCGCTTGCGGCGCTGCTCATGCTAGCGGCCGGGCCAGCGCGCGCACTGGAAGCGATCGTCGTCAGCCCGGATCAGAAAAAGCTCGATATCACGCTGCTCGGCGAACTGTATGAGGGGCGCGGCGATAACATCAGTGTCGAAACAGCGCCAGACGCAGACGGCATCACTGGGCGCATGGCCGTGCAAGCGTCAACGCCGGGAACAAACCCGAACTGGGTGGTCTTTGCTCTCACCAACCCGACGGAAAACCGGATCGAGCGCATCCTGATCGCGAAGCGTTACGAATTGTCGGGCAGCAAGGTCATGTGGCCTGATCTGGACGCCCCGCGTATGGCGCAAGTGACCCCGTCGGTGGGTTTCAAGCCGCAGCGCATCCCGGCCGATAGCGCCGATTTGTTCCGGATCACGCTGGAGCCGGGCGCGACGGTCACCTTCATTGTTGAGCTTCGCTCGGTCGATTTCCCAAGGCTGATGCTGTGGGACCCATCCGCGCTTGGCAAGCAGGCGACCGACAGAACTCTGCTGAATGGCATCTTGCTGGGCATCGCGGGGCTCCTGGCGATCTTTCTGACGGCGATTTTCGTCGCCAATCACCGCGCAGTATTCCCGGCGACAGCCCTCGTTGCGTGGAGTGCCGTGGCGTATCTGTGCGTGGATTTCGGCTTTTGGCACAAGCTATTTCAGCTTTCGCCCGACCTGAACGCCGTTTATCGCGCTGGCGCAGAAGCTGCGCTTGCAGCCAGTATCGTCATTTTTCTTGCCGTCTATCTTCGGTTGCGACAGTGGCAGCCCATTCTGCTGCCGGTGTTCGCGGGCTGGGCGCTCCTTCAATTGGGGCTGGTTGCGTTTGCGGTCATCGACGCACAGCTGACCGCGGGGCTCGCGCGGCTGTCCTTCGTACCGATTGCGGGCGTCGGGACGCTGTTGATCCTGCTGCAAACCTTCCGGGGCGAGGATCGCGCGCTCACGCTGTTGCCGACCTGGATGCTGTTTCTCGTCTGGCTGTTCGGCGCGGGCGTAGCGGTGCTGGGGTATCTGTCCGGGGATATCGTGGTGCCAACGCTGTCCTCCGGCCTGGTGCTATTCGTAGCGCTACTCGGCTTCAGCGTGACGCAGTATGCCTTTTCGCCGGGCGATTATGCCGGCTCGGGTCAGGCAGGTCATCTGGGGCGCGGCGCGGCGGCGCTGGAGGCCTCTGGCGCATCCGTCTGGGAGTGGGATGTGCGCCGCGAGGAGATAAAGGTCGGGCCAGAGATCGAGCGTCTGCTCGGCTATTCCAAGGGCACGCTCAACTGCGGCACCGAGGACTGGCTGCGATACGTGCATCCATCTGACCGTGAACGCGTCAAGATCATGCTTTGGACCGTGCGCGAGCGCGACGGTGGCGAACTGGAAACCGAGCTGCGCTTGCGACGCAGCGACGGCAGCTATCTGTGGTACCAGCTGCGCGGACGCGCGGTGAAGCTGCCGCAAAGCCAGATCCTGCAGTGCATCGGCCTGCTGCGCGACATCACGGCGCAAAAGCGCAGTCAGGAGCGCCTGACTCACAACGCCGTCTACGACGCCCTCACGGGTCAGCCGAACCGCGAACTGTTCCTCGACCGCGCGAGCCAGGCAATGCTGCGTTGTGAAGGCGAGGGGACCAAGCCAACTGTGATCGTCATCGAGATCGACCAGGTGCGCAGCGCGGGCCATACGCCCGATGCGATCATCAGCGACAGTATGCTGCTGACGGTGTCGCGCCGCCTGGGCCGTCATGTGCGCGAGACCGACACCTTGGCGCGCATTGGGGTCGATCAGTTTGCGATGCTGCTGACCTCTGAAACCGATCCGCGGTATATCGCCATGCTCGCCGAGCGGATGCGCCGTTCGTTGCGATCGCCGATGAAATTGAGCGGGCAGGAGGTCGCGCTGATCGGCAGCATTGGCATTTCGGTGTTTGACGGGCGCCAAGCTGATGGCCATGCCCTGCTATCTGAGGCCGAACTCGCCGCCTACCGCGCCAAACGCGCCGGCGCCGACAGGATCGAGCTTTATAAGCCGGACATGAGCGCAGGCGGCGATGATCGCGCCGAATTGGAGAAAGACCTGGAGAAGGCCATCGACCGGCGGCAGATCGTGCTTTTGTATCAGCCGGTCATGCGCCTAGGCGATAACCAGCTCGCCGGTTTTGAGGCGCTATTGCGCTGGAATCATCCGCGGCACGGCTTGCTGAGCCCGCGTGAGTTCATCCAGGCCGCCGAGAAAGCCGAAATGACTGCCATGCTCGGCCGATACGCCGCTGAACGCGCACTGCGCCAGCTACAGCGCTGGCAGAAGGCCTGGCAGCGTAGCGACGATCCGATGTTCGTGGCGCTGGACATCTCGCATCGCGCCATGCTTCGCGGCGAGGTGGTCCAGGAACTGCGCAACGTGATTGGCCGCGGCGCGGTGCCCGACCGCTGTTTTTGGGTCGAGGTCAGCGAAACCGTGGTGATGGAGAACCCCGAGCAGATCGTCGAGGCGCTGTCCAGTCTGAAATCTGTCGGCGCCAGGCTCGCGCTCGATGAGTATGGCAGCGGCTATTCCTCGGTCGCCTATCTTCACCGGCTGCCCCTCGACGTGCTCAAGCTCGATCGCTCACTGGTACGCTCGGCAAGTGCTTCCGGCGCCGACCCGGTTATCCTGCGCTCGGTGCTGGCCATGGCCCGCGAGATGGGCTTCGACGTGGTGGTGCAAGGGGTCGATCGCGACCGCGATGCGGGATATCTGCGCGCGCTTGGATGCGACTACGGGCAAGGGTTCTACTTCGGTGAGCCGATGACCGAAAAAGAAGTGATGAACCTGGTGAACACGCTGGCGCGCGCGGCCGCAAAAGCAGACGGTGCACCCCGGTCGCACGCGAGCACGTCCGCTGCTGCGCCGGCCCGGAGCATGGCCGCCGCGCCATCTGCGACGGCTGGCGCCGCGAAACGGCTGCCCCCGCCAGAACCGTCGCCGCGCGGGCGCGCAGAGGAGGAACGGCCGTCAATCCCCGATGAGCAGGCAAACCGGCGGCGTTCAGCGGAGGAAGCCAGACGCGCCCAGGGGAATGCGAGGGGCGAGCCGAGGCAAGGCTGGCTTCAGTCCGGCCCACGAGGCAATGGCGCACGAGCTGGCGCGCCAGCCCCGGCCAATGGCGCTTTCGATCGGGCTGATCGGCCAGCGAGCGAAGCGCCCACTGGGGGAAAGCTTCGTCCACGCCAGCCAGGGATGTCAGGCCAGCAACCGCCGCCGCCCGCGGATGCCGGGAACTGGGACGACGAAAATCCGGACAGTGCCCCGCCGCCGCGCCGCAGGGCTGGGCCAATCCGCCGTCGATAAAGCGCATTCCGACCGGATCGAAACGGCGATAAGCGCTTGCAAAGAGTTTTCTGAAAGCCTGGATGATCAGGCGTTGCCTGCTTGGCTGACCAGGAAAGACGGATCGACCCCCAGCTTGGCGAGCGCGCGCGCATATTTCGCATCGGCGTGCGGATCAAACACCAGTTCAGTATCCCCCGGACAAGTTAGCCAGCCATTCGCCTGTATCTCGCTTTCGAGCTGGCCCGGCGCCCAACCAGCATAGCCCAGCGCCAGCAGCGATTGATGGGGCCCGGCCCCTTCGGCGATCGCGCGCAGGATGTCAATGGTTGCGGTCAGGCAGACGCTGCCATCGATTTCCAGCGTACTGTCCGACGAGAAGTAGTCCGCGGTGTGCAGCACAAAGCCGCGCCCGGTCTCCACCGGCCCGCCTACAAAGACGGACATATACCCCAATGTGGAAGGCACATTGATCGCCTTGTCCTCGGGGATCAGATCGAGTTGTTGGAGGAGGTCGAGAAAGCTGAGATGCTCGGCCGGCCTGTTGATCACAACGCCCATCGCCCCTTCAGGCGAATGTGCGCACAGATACACCACTGATCCGGCGAAGTTGTTGTCGTCCGCGCCGGGCATCGCCACAAGAAGTTGACCGCTAAGGTATCCTTCCGCGTCGTGCTCGGTGAGTTTGTTTTTTTCCGTCGTCATTTCCATACAGTAGCGCGGATGCGCGCGTGCATGAACCCACCTGCGCCATTTTTGCTTCGGATTGCGACACCGTGCGTGGGTCCGCACGCAAACGTGAACCGGCTTGCATTGTCCCGCACCGGCGCGAAGGTGTACCGAACAGGTATGACGAGCGGGGAGTCCGAAACTTGCGCGGGTGCAAGCCTTGGTCGAACCAAAGACAAGGTAGAGAAGCCCCGATGCGCCTGAAACGATTGGTGCTCCTGTTGCTGATCGCCGCCCTGCCGGCCTCGCAAGTGGCGGCGGAAGACTGGCACGAGAGCGCTCACGCACGCGTGCGGCTGATCGCGGCGGGAGAGATCAGCGCTGAGCGGATCGCGGACCGCACGGGCTTGACAGGGCCGCTTTTGCTGGCTGGCGTTGAGATACAGCTCGATGCGGGCTGGAAGACGTACTGGCGCACGCCCGGAGATGGCATTGCGCCGCAGTTCGACTGGTCCGGTTCTCAAAACCTGGCGCAGACGCAGGTGCTCTGGCCGGTTCCAGCGCATTTTCGCGACATGGCTGGGGAATACAACGGATATGCCGATCATGTGATGCTGCCAATCGTCGTTGTGCCGCAGCAGCCAGCCGAGCCGGTGACGCTGGCGCTCAGCCTGGATTACGCGGTCTGCATGGATGTCTGCATACCCGTCCGCAAGTCGCTCTCGCTCTTATTGTCGGCGGATGAGGCGGGCGGGCGTGATGTGGTCTTGGCTGCGCTGCGCCATGTGCCCGTGCGCGCGCAGGAACAGACGCGCTGCGGCGCTCTGGTTCTTGAGGCCGTGGATGCGCGGCTTGACGGTCCTTCTCCGCGACTGGAGATCAGTTTCACCCATCCCGCGCACGCGTCGCCGGACGATCTTTTCGTTGAAGCCGAGACAGGCCAGTTCCTGCCGCACCCCAAACGCATCGAAGCCGCGCCGGAGCGCACCGTTTTTCACCTCGACCCCGGCGCCGGCGGCGACCCGCGCGCGCTTATCGCACAAGCCCTGACCCTAACAGTCGTGGCCGCGCCGCAAAGTTGCGAAATGACCTGGACCGTGGAATGATCCGCGCGCCTAAGACTTTGACGCAAGCCAAGCGATAGCGAGGGAAACCCAAATGATAGCACCAGGCGACCGCATCCCCGAGGCGACGTTTCACGTCATGACCGCCGAAGGCCCATCGGAACTCTCTGCAAATGATGTGTTCTCCGGCAAGAAGGTCGTGCTGTTCGCGGTGCCCGGCGCATACACGCCGACTTGCCACATGAAGCACCTGCCGGGCTTCATTCAGCACGCCGACGCCTTCAAGGCTAAGGGCGTCGACACTATTGCCTGCACCGCCGTCAACGACCCGTTTGTTCTCGGCCACTGGGCGAAGGCTACGGGCGCGGAAGGCAAGGTCATGTTCCTCGCCGACGGCAACGCAAATTTCGCCAAGGCAATCGGTGCGGATCTCGATGCGAGCGCCGTGGGGCTTGGCACGCGCTCGAAGCGCTATGCCATGCTGATTGAGGACGGCGTTGTGAAATCGGTCCATGTCGAGGACGCGCCGACGGAGGTCACGACCAGCAGCGCCGAGACGCTTCTGCAGGAGGCCTAGGCGGGCTCGCCGTCCCCGGCCTCCAGGAAGGGGGCCATGCCCTTCTGCGCGAGGTCGTGGGCGGCCTCGTTCTCCGGGTCGCCCGCATGGCCGCGCACCCAATGAAAGGTCACATCATGGTGCTGGCGAGCCTCATCCAGCCGGCGCCAGAGGTCTTCATTCTTTACCGGTTTTTTTTGCGCGGTGCGCCAGCCATTCGCCTTCCACGTGTCGATCCACTGGGTGATGCCCTGTCGCAAGTAGTTCGAGTCAGTGAAAAGATCGACCGTCACCGGGCGCTTTAAGGTCTCCAGCGCCTGGATGGCGGCCATCAGTTCCATCCGGTTGTTGGTCGTGTTGGCTTCACCGCCGCTCAACGCCTTGCGTGCATCGCCGTAGAGCAGAAGCGCGCCCCAGCCGCCGGGACCTGGGTTGCCGGAGCATCCGCCATCGGTGTAGATGCGCACGCGCTGCGCGGCCACCGTGCCTGTCCCGCCGCCTGCTGGGGTCATGGCGCAAGTCCATATTCGCTCAGCGAGGCGACGCGCTGGTGAAAGCGTAGCTTACGCAAATATTCTTCAGGCGATTTGGGGCGCACATACGCATCAGGCGCAGTGTGGAACCAGTCATAAGCCCGCGTCAGCAGAAAGCGCAGCGCCGCCCCGCGTGCCAGGATTGGCAGCGCCTCGGTTTCCGACGCGCTCATCGGCCGGACAGCGCGATAACTTTCCAGAAGCGCGCGCGCCTTGGTGATGTTGAAGCTGTGATCGACCTCGAAGCACCAGGCGTTCAGACAAATCGCGATGTCATAGGCCAAGATGTCGTTGCAGGCGAAATAAAAGTCGATCATGCCCGACACTTCGCCGTCCAGAAACAGCACGTTGTCCGGGAACAGATCGGCGTGGATGACGCCCTCTGGGAGATCGCGGGGCCAGTGTTCGCGCAAGAAAACCAGCTCTTGATCGAGCAGATCGCCGAGGCCGGGCGATAGCTCATCCGCTCGCGCCCCCAGGTCGCCGCGCAGCCGCTCCCAGCCTTGGAGCGAGAGGCTGTTCTGGCGGCACATTTCGAAGCCCTGGCCGGCCAAATGCAGCTTAGCCAGCTCCGCGCCAACCGACGCACACTGGGCCACGGATGGCCGGCGCACCGAGATGCCCTGCAAGAATGAGAATAGCGCTGCCGAGCGTCCACACAATGTGTGAAGAACCTGCCCGGTGCGATCATGAACCGGGATCGGACAGGGAGCGGATTGTGCGGCCAGATAATCGAGCAGGCCGATGAAAAACGGCAGGTCGGCGCTAGCCACACGTTTTTCGTAGAGCGTGAGGATATAATCACCCCGCTCGGTGGTCACGAGATAATTGGTATTCTCGACGCCTTCGGCGATGCCTTTCATCGAAATTGGCCGACCGATGTCATACCCGCCCAGCAGGTCTGCAAGTTCTTCGGCTGAGACTTCGGTGTAAACGGCCATGCCGGTCAGCGGCGCTGCGCTCAGGCAGCGGAATCCTGAAGCACGCGCGGTATCTTGAAGGTCACGTCCTCGGTCGCTGTCGTCACGGTTTCGATTGTCAGATCGTAGCGTTCGGCGAGCGCATCAATGATTTCCTCCACCAGCGCCTCTGGCGCGCTTGCGCCAGCCGTGATGCCGATACTGGAAACGCCGTCAAGCTCGGCCCAGGGGATATCGCTGGCGCGCTGCACCAGATGCGCGATTTGGCAGCCGGCGACTTTGCCCACCTCGACAAGGCGCTGTGAGTTCGAACTGTTGGGCGCGCCGATAACCAGAAGCGCCTGTGCCCGCGGCGCGATGGCCTTCACGGCCGCCTGCCGGTTGGTGGTGGCATAGCAGATGTCATCCTTGTGCGGCGCGACAATACTGGGAAAACGCTCCTTGAGAACGGCAACGATCGCGGCTGTATCGTCGACCGAGAGTGTGGTCTGTGTGACGAAAGCGAGCTTGTCGGGATCGCGGGCCTCGAAAGCCCGGGCGTCTTCAACCGTTTCGATCAGCGAAATCGCGCCGTCGGGCAACTGGCCGATGGTGCCCGCGACCTCCGGGTGCCCATCATGTCCGATCAGCAGGATGTCATAGCCGCGCGCATGCAGCCGCTCGGCCTCGATGTGCACCTTCGACACCAGTGGGCAGGTCGCATCGATATAGAACATGTTTCGCTTCTCAGCCGCTGCCGGGACCGCCTTGGCCACGCCATGCGCTGAAAAAATCACCGGCTGGTCGGTGTCTGGAATTTCGTCAAGCTCCTCGACGAATACCGCGCCCTTCGCCTTAAGCCCTTCGACCACATAACGGTTGTGTACGATCTCATGGCGCACATAAACGGGCGGCCCGTACTTCTGTAACGCCAGATCGACA